>NZ_JBOGDD010000703.1:0-1803 GCF_050701675.1 Mycobacterium sp.
ACCCTGGTCCGGGCCAAGCTCACGCAGCCGCCCTATGTCACGGACGAGCTGACCGTCGGCCTCGAGGCCGCCCTCGGTGCGGATTTCACGCTGCACGAATGGGATTGCAATCACATGGTTCCGCTCGCGATGCCCGCGGAGACCGCAGCGCTGGTCCGGAAACACGTGAGCTGACGATGGCCGCAATCACCGACGACCAGGTGGAGACCGTGCGCGCGTTGGTCGCCTCGATACCGGCGGGCAGGGTGTCGACCTACGGCGACATCGCAGCGGTCGCGGGGCTTTCCAGTCCCCGCATCGTCGGGTGGATCATGCGGACCGATTCCTCGGACCTGCCGTGGCACCGGGTCATCTCGGCGTCGGGCAGGCCTGCCCACCACCTCACCACCCGGCAGCTGGAACTACTTCGCGCGGAGGGCGTCCTCGCGAAGGACGGGCGCGTGCCGCTGCGCGAGGTCAGGCATGAGTTCTAGAGGACTCGAGTTCCACGGGACGCGTGTTTCAAAGAATGAGCCGCACCAGCGCGGCCGTCCGGGCAAGGCCGGGGAACGCCGCCGCCGTCGAGCGCGGATGCAGCGCATGCACCGCTAATCGGAACATCAACGCGCGCAACAACATCTGCGGCCACTCGGGTAGCGGCGCCCATCGTTCGACGAGACCGTCATCCGCCTCACCCCACGCCAACGCGTCCACCACGACCACACCCGCCGCCCACGACGCGGGCCGCCAGTATGGGGTGATGTCGGTGATGCCGGGGGCCGCGGTGCCCGCGAACAGCACCGTGCCGTACAGGTCGCCGTGTACGAGTTGGCTAGGGCTGCGCGTCGGGCGGCGAAGCGAAGCCAATTGAGAGATCAGTTCGACCGAGCGCTGACCGTCGGCCCCACTCGGAGCAACCAGCGCACCCGGCGGCAACGTGTGCAGCGGCCGGTCCTCCCACGCTGCGCGGTCCGCGGCGATGAACACGTCCACGTCGGACCACGGCGCACCGGGCGGTTGGGTCAGAAATCGCGGTCGCTCCAGCTTGGCCGTGGCCTCGTGCAGCCGCACGGCGGCGGAGACGACCTCGTCGTGGCGCGGCTCGGGTGTCCCCGTGACGAAGGTGTCCGCGCGCCACCCCGCGACGACGTAGCGCCCGTCTGTCGAACGGACCGGCCTCGCCAGCCGGACCCCGTCGACGAACAACGTCTCGCGAACCTTCGCGGACCACCCGGCCCTCGCGTTCTCCGCGACCATCGACAGCACGACCTCGCCACAGCGCCAGCCGCCCTCCCAGCTGGAGCCGAGGGGGACGGGCCGCACGCCCGTCAGACCGAACGCCGCAAGCACGTGATCAGGCGGCATGTCGGCACTCACAGGCTCACCTTAAGGTGTGCACCGGCTCACGAGCCGTCAGTACATCACCATGTCGGGTTCGAGTTGTCGCGCCCACGCGACGATGCCACCCTGCAGGTGTAGCGCGTCGGAGAACCCGGCCTTCTTCACCGCGGCCAGTGCCTCCGCGGACCGGACCCCGGTCTTGCAGTACAGCACCGGGGTCCGGTCGTGCGGCAGTTTCGCCAGACCGTCGCCAGCCTCGAGGGTCGACTTGGGGATCAACTCGGCTCCATCGATGTGGTTGATGTCCCACTCGACGGGTTCGCGCACGTCGATCAGCGCGACCTTGCGGCCCGATTCCAGCATCTCGCGCAGCTCGCGCGGTGTGACGGTCGAGTCGGCGGCAGCCTCGGCCGCCTCTTCCGAGACGACGCCGCAGAACGCCTCGTAGTCGATCAGCTCGGTGATCTTCGGTGTCTCGGGGTC
>NZ_JBOGDD010000704.1:0-2059 GCF_050701675.1 Mycobacterium sp.
TCACCGACGTCATCGTCGGCTTCCGGATCCCCTACATCAAGGGCAACGACACCGAGCCGCTCGACGACAAGATCCGCCACCTCGAACGGTTCGCGGAGAACGTCATCGCGAAGACGTGAACGCCAGCTCGGGCCGGAACGCCGAGAAGCCCGTGCCGGTGAGTTGCTCGGCCACCGACCACAGCGACGCCGCAAGGTCGACGCCACGCGCCGACCGCGGCAAGCTCAGCTTCGTCGTCGGCCCGACGAGGCCGCCGAGGCGACTCGGACCGTAGTACGCGCCCTGCCTGACGTCTGGGTCGGTCGCCGCGAACAGCAAGGGTTCGGTGCCGGGCACCACGTCCTGTGACGGCAGCAGCGGCAGATCGAAGAGCGGGTTGAACCGCTTCTTCGCCCGGCCGAGGTTCGGGCCTGCTGACTGCAGGTTGGTCCTGGTGTAGCCCGGATGCGCGATGGTGCTCAACAGCCTCCAGCCGCGCTCAACGGCAATGTTCGCCAGGTGGACACCGAGCAGCAGGTCGGCCAATTTCGACTGTGCATAGGCTCCGACCGAGCCGTAGGACTCGGCGGACTGCAGGTCGCGGAAGTTGATCCGGCCGATGTTCGCGGCCCCGCTGGCCATCGTCGTCACCCGCGGTGCGTCTGATGAGAGCAGCAGCGGCAGAAGAAGATTCGTCAGGGCGAACGGACCGATGAAGTTGCTGCCGAACTGGAGCTCGAAGCCGTCGGCGGTGGTCATGCGTTGCGGCACGGCCATCACGCCCGCGTTGTTGATGAGGACGTCGAGGCGCTCACCGTCCGCGCGGATGCCTTCGGCGAAGGCGCGCACGCTGGCAAGGTCGGCGAGGTCGATGCGGCGCACCTCCAGCGACGCTGCAGGCACGTCCTTGCGGATTTCGGCGGCAGCCGCGTGACCCTTCTCCTCGGTGCGCACCGCCATGACGACGTGCCCGCCCGCTGCGGCGATCCTGCGCGCGGCCTCCTTGCCCGTCCCGCTGTTGGCTCCGGTGATCACGAAGCGTCGACCGGACTGATCGTCGACCTGATACATGGCATCCCTCTCGAAGAGGCCGCTTAGCGACCGATGGTCTCTAACTGGGGCCGAACGCTAACAGACCACCGGTCGCTAGGCAAGAGACCGACGGTACCTTATGCTGACCACATGGTGTCCTTCGTCCGCGCCCACAGCGCTGAGCAGCGAGAAGTGCGCCGCACGACAATCCTGGACACGGCACGGGCGATGCTCTGCGAGATGCCGGTGGCGGCGGTCACGCTCAACGGCTTGAGCCGCAAGTCGTGTATGGCCAAGTCGAACGTGCTGCGCTACTTCGAGTCGCGCGAGGCCGTGCTGCTCGAGTTGTGCGCCGAGGCGCTCACCGAATGGGTGACCGACGTGGAGCAGCGGATGGCCGCCGTCGCTGACCCGTCCGAGAACGTCTCGACCCGAGCCGACCGGGTCGCCGCCGCCATCGCCGCGTCACTGTCCGAGCGGCCGGTTCTCAGCGATCTGATGAGTGCGCAAGCGGCCGTGCTGGAACACAACATCTCAACCGATACCGTGCTGCGGTACAAGCGCTCGGCGGTCGCCAACGTCGACCGGCTCGCCGAGTCGGTGGCCGATCAGCTCCCCGAACTCGGCGCTGAGGACGCCACCAGGTTCATCACCCTGGCCGCCCTGATGGCCACCTCCGTGTGGACGCACTCCCGTCCCCCGCAGGCGGTGGTCGCCGCCTACGAGGCGGACGCGTCGCTAGAACCCCCCTGCCTGGAGTTCGAGGCCACGCTCCGCGAAGCGCTCGAGACGATCCTGGCGGGCCTGCTCAGTCAACGAGGGCGTCGACGGCCGTTGGGCTGAGCACCTCGTCGAGCACCATGATGGCGCCGCCGACGATTCCCGACCGGCTACCGTGCGCGGCGGACACCACCTCGAGGGCACGCGTCGCCTGCGCAGTAGCGTTGCCGTACAACGTCTCCCGCAGTCCGGCGACGAATATCTCATAGGCGCCCGCCATGTCTCCTGCCACCACGACGACGGCCGGGTTCAACAGGTTCACCGCCGC
>NZ_JBOGDD010000705.1:0-4714 GCF_050701675.1 Mycobacterium sp.
GGATCTGACTTGGGCTGACGCGGTATTATTCGGCACACCAACACGATTCGGCAATGTCTCTGCACAGCTCAAGCAGTTTCTGGACACGCTGTCGGGGCTGTGGCATCAGGACAAGCTCTCCGACAAGGTCTACAGCGGTTTCACCTCGACCGCCTCCACCCACGGCGGACAGGAATCGACGCTGCTAGCTCTCTACAACTCGATCTATCACTTCGGCGGCATCATCGTCACCCCCGGTTACAAGGGCCACACCGGTGACTCTGAGCGCAATCCCTACGGCGCGAGCCATGTCACCGGCGAGGACGGCTCGCGCCCCGTCGACGACGCCTCCCGCCGGGCCGCACACTTCCAGGGGGAACGCGTCGCCGGCATGGCGGCGGCGCTGCGACTCGGCCTGGCCGACCCCTCCCTTCCCACCCTGGCCTGATGCCGAGGGCGCAGGGTCCCGGTCGTGAAGGAACCGGGCGAACGAACGACCGCACCCGAGCCCTGTGCTCGGCACCAAGTAGTCCCGCCCGACATGCGGAGGCCGACCGCGACGCCGGCGAGCCGACACCACCGTGTGAAACCGCCGGTCGCAGGGGATTCGCCGCCGAGCGGATTCCTCGACGATATGGAGCGGCGACGTCGTTGCGTGGCCCGAGGGACGGCAGCACGAACACGCGACCGACTCGAACCCAACGCCAAAGAAGGAAAACCGACCATGTCCCACCACGCCAATGTCACGATCGTCTATTACTCATCGACGGGCACCATCCACAAACTCGCTGAGGCAGTGCGCGACGGAGCAACTGATGCGGGAGCGACGGTGCGATTGCGCCAGGCGTCCGAAACCGACCCCATCGAGGCCATCATCGGCCATCGGACGTGGATGAGGCACCGTGCCGCGACTGCTGACGTCCCTCACCCCACCCACGACGACGTGCTGTGGGCAGATGCCGTCGTCTTCGGCAGCCCAGCGCGATTCGGCAACATGGCCGCACAGCTCAAACACTTCATCGACGGACTTGCGGGGCTGTGGCATCGTGACCTGCTCTCGGACAAGGTCTACAGCGCCTTCACCTCGACGGCCTCGCTGCACGGCGGACAAGAATCCACCCTCCTTGCGATGTACAGCAGCGTCTTGCACTTCGGCGGCATGGTCGTCACCCCCGGCTTTCTCGGTGAAGTCGACGAGTTCGTTCGCAATCCCTATGGCGCATCACACTTCACCCGCGTCGACGGCTCGCGCCCGGTCGACGACGCCGCACTCGCGGCCGCGCGGATGCAGGGTCGCCGCGTCGCGACGATGGCAGCGGCTCTGCGGGCCGGGCGACGATCGACGCTGATGAGCCACCCGCACTACGAACCAGCCGGACAGCCGTGATCGTCGCACTGCACGCACCAGCCTCTGCGGGTGAGCACTGCAGGAGCCCGGTACCCACAATCGCAGGAGAATTCGTGAACTCAGCGATGCGTTCCCGTGGCGATCGTGATCGACGGAGCCGCCATCCTTTCCGCCGGGCTGTGCGGGGGGCGCGCCGCGCCGATGCCGCCGACGTCCAGCAGATGGCCGTCGACCGCATCCACTGGTTCTTCTCCCTGGATGCCCTTGCCCGGCGCCCGCGGGCTACTCGGACAGTGGCTGGTGACGAACCTGCTCAATCCGACTATCAGGATCTGGCTGATGAGCTGCCCGCGGGGTCCGGGCTTTCATCGCGGCGACCCCACCACACGCCTCGGCGGCTTCGAGGTCCAGTCGGCAGGCGTCTCTTCAAACGCGCACTTCTCAGTAGTTGAAGGGCCACGTTCACGGCGGTGAACATGGGAATCACCCCGAGAAAGGTCCGCTCCGACGGCGTGGCCCCATGCAAGTGCTCGAGACTGCCGAATACGTAGAAGCAACCGATGCTGAAGATGGCGGCCGGGATGGAATACGCCATCAGGGACCGGCGCCTGGCTATGACGTGCGTGGCCACGGCGATTTCATCGTCGGACAGCGGTTCGCGTTTGCGCAACTTCTTCAAGACCGCCGGTGCTGCCGCGACCTTCTCGCCGCCCGCCTCGGCAGGTCGGGTCAGTGACCGTTGTACGAATACGAAGGCGAGGCAGGCGAATACGGCGACGGCGACGAGGGAACCGATCGTGAGATAGCCGAACAGGGCCGTTTCGATCATCGATTCACTCCCGGGAAGTCCGTGGGCACTCGTAGCGGCCGGGTCCGCACCAGGGTGGGCCACCAGAACCATGGTCCGAGGATCCGCAGCAGGCACGGCACGACGAAGGAACGGACGACCAGCGTGTCGAGCAGCAGACCGATGCACACCGTCGACCCGACTTGCCCGATGGTCCCTAGGTCGCTGATGAGCATCGCCAGCATGGTGAACGCGAACACCAGTCCAGCCGAAGTCACCACCCCGCCGGTGCTTCCGAGCGCGCGGATGAGCCCGGTGTGCAACCCGGCTCCGACCTCTTCCTTGACCCGGGCGATCAGCAGCAGGTTGTAGTCCGATCCGACGGCCACCAGGATGATGAAGGTGATCGGTAGCACCAGCCAGTGCAGGTGGAGCCCGACGAGGTGCTGCCAGACCAGGATCGACAAGCCGAATGCACCAGCGAAGGAGAACGCCACCGTGCCGGGAATGACGATGGCGGCGATCAGGCTTCGGGTCAGGATCAGCATGATCAGGAAGATGAGGACGAAGGCGGCGATCGCCACGATGAGCAGATCGGCTGCGGCGAGTTCCTTGATGTCGTTGTCGTTGGATGCCGCGCCGCCGATGTAGACCTTCGCGCCGGCCAGTGAGGTCTCCTTCAGTGCGATCTTCACGGCGTCGGGGAATTGCTCGACGTGTTCAATGCCTTCGGGGCCCATGGCGTTGCCTTCGTGGGTGATGATGAATCGGGCGGCCTTGCCGTCCGGGGACATCATCAGCGCGATGTCAGTCTTGACGTCGTCGTTGTCGAACGCTTCCCGCGGGATGTAGAAGAAGTCGTCGCTGCGGGACTTGTCGAAGTCGTTGCCCACGTTGATGAGATCGTCGAAGGTCTGCTGAGTCTGGGTGGATTGCAGATGTGCGGGTCCGTAGGAGTTGACGACGATGGCCTGCAGTGCCTGGGAGTTGTCCAATGTGATCTTCAATTGGGAGATCAGTTGGGGCAGCAGCGCATCGACGGCTTGCAGATCGGTGACGGCGTTCCCGATCTGCTCAGTGAGGGCGTCGATGCCGTCGAGCCCGTCGAACAGTGACCGGAACGCCCAGCAGATCGGGATGTCGTAGCAGTGCGGCTCGAAGTAGAAATAGCTCTTCAGGGGCCGGAAGAAGTCGTCGACGTTGGAGATGTCCTGGTTGATTTCGTCGGAAACCGCCTGCAGGTTCTCCAGAGTGACCACCGTTGCATCCAGATCGCGGGACAACTGTTGGACGAGATCGATGGTCTTTCCCAACGCTTCCACGCTGTCGGCCTGGATCTTGGCTTGCTCGTCGCTGTTGGCGTTCTGCTGCTGATTGAACGGCAGCTGTTGACCGCTACCGCTGCCTTGGGTGGTGAATAGGTAGGGGATGCTGGCGTGCTCCAGTGGTCTGCCGAGGGGTCTGGTGACGCCTTGCACCATCGCGATGCCGGGCAGCCGAATGAGCGCCTTGGCCACCCGGTCGAGTGAGATGAAGTCCGCCGAGTTGCGCATGTCGTGGTCGGTTTCGACCATCAGCATCTCGGTGAACAGCTTGCTCTGGGGGAAGTGTCGATCCGCGGCGGCGAATCCCGCATTGGCCGGGGCTCCGGGGGGCTGGTAGGTGCGGTCGTCATAACTGACCCGATAGGTCGGCACGAACACCGCCCCGACCATGACGACGGCGCAGCTTGCCGCGAGGATCGGCACCGGCCAGCGCACGACGCTGGCCCCGATGCGCCGGTACAGGTGCGCCTTCACCAGTCGTTTCGGGTCGAAGAGCCCAAAGAGGCTGCCGACGGTCAGGATGGCCGGGCCGAGTGTCAATGCGGCCGCGATGGTGAACAGCATGCTGATGGCGACGGCCGGTCCCATGGTGTGGAAGTAGTTCAACCGGGCGAAACTCAAGCAGAATCCGGCGCCGGCGATGGTCAGACCCGAGCCGATGATGATGGGCGCGACGCCCTTGTAGGCGGTGAAGTAGGCTTCTTCGCGGCTGTCGCCGGCTTGGCGGGCCTCCTGATAGCGGCCCATCAGGAAGATGCCGTAATCCGTTCCGGCGCCCAGGGATAACGCAACGACGATGTTCACCGCGAACGACGACAGTTCGATGTAGCCGAGATGGCCGAGGGTGGCGATGACGCCCTTGGCGACTAGCATCTCGATGAGCACCGAGGCCAGCGGCATGAAGACCGTGGACACCGAGCGGTAGACCAACAGCAACATCCCGATGATCAGGAAGATCGTGACGATCGTGATGTTGTTCAGGCTCGAATTGGCAATCGACACGGTGTCCGACGCCAACGGCGCCGCACCGCTGACGTAGGCCTTTAGCCCTGGCGGGGGAGGGTGCCTGGCGACGATGTCACGGATGGCGCCCACGGATTGGTTCGCCTCCATCTGACCGCTGTTGCCGGCAATGCGCAGCAGCACGTAGGCCGCCTTGCCGTCGTTGCTCTGTGCTCCGGCTGCGGTGATCGGCTTGCCCCACAGATCCATCACGTACTGCACATGCGCGGTGTCGTGCTTGAGGCTCTCCATCAAATCGTCGTAGAACCGATG
>NZ_JBOGDD010000706.1:0-3478 GCF_050701675.1 Mycobacterium sp.
GACGAGCAGTTATACGCATGCACGAAAGCAGATCTCACGGAGTCACTGATTGCTCGTGGCGTGCGGGTTGACAGTTTGCTTGAGTGGTGACCACGCTCATTAGGGGATGACCCATTACGAATCGACGGAGAGATGACTGTGCGCACATTGATGGTGGTCTTCGGCATCGGCGTTGCCCTGACTCTGGGATCGGGGGCGAATGAACCGATCGCCAAGGCCGAGGGCCCCGGCCCGCTGGCCAAACTGGTCGATGATGCGGCGCAGCGCTTGCAGACCGCGGATCCGGTTGCCGCATCCAAGTACCTGACGGGCGGTGCCGTCGATGATCCCGCCCGCGAGCAGCAGGTGATCGACTCGGTCACAAAGGCCGCGATCGCCAAGCACGTCGACCCGAGCTTCGTGCACGACGTCTTCCGGGACCAGATCGACGCGACCGACTCCCTGGAGCACAGCCGGTTCGCTCAATGGAAGATCGACCCCGGATCGGCCCCGAGGACGGCGCCCGATCTTTCCTCGTCCCGAGACGTCATCAACAGACTGAACGAAGCGATGGTCGACGACATCGCCGAACAGTGGAACGCGCTGCACGCGAACACCTGTCCTGCCGATCTCGAGGATGCTCAAGCGGCCGCGATCGCCGGGCGTCACCTTGACGCGCTCTATCAGCAGGCATTGAAGTACGCCGTGCACCGATACTGCCGCTGACTTGCGAACACCTGCAGACCTGCAGTCCTCACACGGTGGCTGACGGGAAGGACGAACCACGGATGGCCACACGACGACCCAAGCCGGAGCGGGTAAGTCTGTTCTCCGACGGTGTGTTCGCGGTCATCATCACCATCCTGGTGCTCGAGCTGAAGATCCCGGAGGAGGCCACCTTCAGGGCGCTGTTGCCGTTGTGGCCCACGGCATTGAGCTACGCCGTGAGCTATCTGTTCATCGCGATCGTGTGGGTCAACCACCACTACCTGTTCAGCTACGCTGACGTCGCGACGCCGCGGCTGGTGTGGGCGAACTTCATGCATCTCTTCTCGGTGTCGTTGATTCCGTTCACCACTGAGTGGATCGCCGAGAGCGGATTGGCGGCGGCGCCGGTAGCGCTGTACGCGGCCATCTTCGTGATCGTCAACGCGACCTATCTTGCGCTGTGTTGGGAAGTGGTGGACCGCCCCGCGAATGAGAACGTGACTCAGTTGATGCGCCGCATGCTGGGCATGCGATCGTTCGTCACCATCGGAGTATTCATCGCTGCAGGCCTGGTCGCGCTCGCCTGGCCTCTCGTCGCGATGACACTGATTTGCCTGTGTCTCATCGGTTATCTGCGGCCGGACATACCTGCCGTCGGTAAATCCGATACCGGCGACGTGGCGGCTTGATCCGGTGGCGCAGTCGGCGTGGCCCAGCTCCCCATCAGCCGAGAACGTCCTTGTAGGCCTCGGTAATCAGGTCGGTGACGACGTCCGGCTGGGTCACGAGCGGGGTGTGATCGGCCTGATGAGATCGAATCTGCGCACCCATCCGCTCGGCCATGAACTCCTGGGTCTTCGGGTTGATCATCCGGTCTTGGCCTGCCAATAAGTACCAGCTGGGCAGCGTCTTCCACCGAGGGGTCGGCACCGGCTGTTGGATGCAGGCAGCCGAGATCGGGCGTTGCACCGCGGCCAACACCGCCTGCTCCTCGGCACTCGCGTGCTGAGCGAATGCTCCGGCGAATGCCTGCTCGGGCAGCCAGATGTAGCCGTCGGCGTCGGGCGCGAGTGCGGGCGCAGCCGGGTGGGCTGGATTTCGATGGAAGACGTCGGCGACGGTCTCGCGCTCGGCCGGCGCCAAGGCGGCGATGTACACCAGCGACTTGACGTGGTTGTGGCGGGAAGCGCCCAACACTGCACCGGCATAGGCGTGACCGACCAGAATGACGGGTCCGCCGACGTGCGCCAGCGCGCGGTCGAGGGCAGCCACGTCGTCGGGGAGCGAGGTGAGGGGGATCGGTGCGGCCGTCACCGGGATGCCGGACTCGTGAAGGGCGGTGATGACCTTGTGCCAACTCGATCCGTCGGCCCAGGCGCCGTGCACGAGCACGACGGTCGGTGATGTTGGCAGAGGCTTCATGGCGGGCCTTTCAGAGGTCGGGGACGATGTCGGTTCGGATCGTGCGGCTATGCCACTGAACGTCTTTGGGCAGTCTTCGTCTCCCGTGGGTGCACGGACTAGACAAGCGGTTCGCCTCCGTCGATCTTCAACATCACACCGGTCATGAACGTGTTGGTCATGGCGAACAGGACGGCGTTGGCGATGTCGTCAACCGTTCCGATCCGGCCGGTGGGATTCGTCGCACGGACGTGTTCGAAGAATGCTTGCTTGCCCTCATCGCCCATCGGATCCCAGGCGCCGGTGTCGATGACGCCGGGGGAGACGGCGTTGACTCGGATCGGTGCGAGTTCCACGGCCAACGAGCGAGTGAGGAAGTCCACCGCACCGTTGGTGATGGCCACCCCCAGATAACCGACGCTGACCTTGAAGGCGTTGACCCCGGAGAACAGTACGAACGAACCGTCTCGATGCACCTGTGGGGCCAAGTATTTGGCGAGCATGACCGGACCAAGGACCTTGGTGTCCAGGGACTGCTGCAGGCTCGCACGCTCTAGATCGGGCAGAGCGCCGCGGGCTCGGGCAGACGCGGTCGACACCACGTGATCGAGCGTGCCGATTCGCCCGGCCAGCGCCGAGATCGACGCGTCGTCACTGATGTCGACGGCTTCGGCCGTGATGCCCGGGTCGTCGTACGCCGCGGCGAGCTTGGCCCTGTCGCGGCCTGCCACCACGACCTCGGCACCCTCGGCACGCGCAAGCAGGGTGACCGCACGCGCAATGCCGCTGCCACGCCCGACGACGAGCACCCTGGCACCCTGCAACGTGTTTCCCATCTGCACTCCCCACGTCCACAACTCACTGGGTGGGACAACCCAAAGGTACGACATACCTTCGCGATGAGGCCATAGGTGAAGGGCGCATTCGTCCTGTGAATTGGCTACGAATGGGGTGGTGCATTCCCTACCGCATGTGCATAATGGGTGAATCAACCCACACGTCTGGGTGTGGCCGACGTGCGAGTCCCGGCCGCGAAAGTTGGCCTGCTCGAACAAGAGGAGTCACTGATGGCAGTCGTGCACCACCGTTATGTCACCGTTGACGGTCATCGACTGTTCTACCGGGAGGCCGGCGACGCCGATGCGCCGGTGATCGTGCTGCTGCACGGCTTTCCCGCCAGCTCGCACATGTTCCGCCACCTCATTCCGGCGCTGGCCAACGACTATCGTGTGATTGCACCGGATCACCTGGGTTTCGGTCTCTCCGATGCACCGTCGGCAGACGACTTCGCCTATACCTTCGACGCCCTGACGCAACTCACCGCGGGACTGCTGGACGAACTGGGGATCGGCTCCTACGCGCTCTACGTCCAGGACTACGGTGCTCCGAT
>NZ_JBOGDD010000707.1:0-2222 GCF_050701675.1 Mycobacterium sp.
GTAAGTACTGGCTCGATCCGCCCCGGCGGACCTCACAACTGAACAGAGCAACACAAACCTGCTTTACGGAAAAGCACCAATAAGTCCAGGAGGACACCACAGTGGCGAAGGCGAAGTTCGAGCGGACGAAGCCGCACGTCAACATCGGGACCATCGGTCACGTTGACCACGGCAAGACCACGTTGACCGCAGCAATCACCAAGGTTCTGCACGACAAGTACCCGACGTTGAACGAGTCGCGCGCATTCGACCAGATCGACAATGCGCCCGAAGAGCGTGAGCGTGGCATCACGATCAACATCTCCCACGTGGAGTACCAGACCGAGAAGCGTCACTACGCGCACGTCGACGCCCCCGGCCACGCGGACTACATCAAGAACATGATCACCGGTGCCGCCCAGATGGACGGGGCGATCCTGGTGGTGGCCGCGACCGACGGCCCCATGCCCCAGACGAAGGAGCACGTGCTGCTCGCCCGTCAGGTCGGCGTGCCCTACATCCTGGTCGCGCTGAACAAGTCCGACATGGTCGACGACGAGGAACTCCTCGAGCTCGTCGAGCTGGAGGTCCGCGAACTGCTGGCCGCCCAGGAGTTCGACGAGGAAGCCCCCGTCATCCAGGTGTCGGCGCTCAAGGCCCTCGAGGGTGACCCGAAGTGGGTCAAGTCCGTCGAGGACCTGATGCAGGCCGTCGACGACTCGATCCCGGACCCGGTCCGTGAGACCGACAAGCCCTTCCTCATGCCCGTCGAGGACGTGTTCACGATCACCGGTCGTGGCACCGTCGTCACCGGTCGTGTCGAGCGCGGCATCGTCAAGGTGAACGAGGAAGTCGAGATCGTCGGCATCAAGCCGACGGTCACCAAGACGACCGTCACCGGTGTCGAGATGTTCCGCAAGCTGCTTGATCAGGGTATGGCGGGCGACAACGTCGGCCTGCTGATCCGTGGTGTCAAGCGTGAAGACGTCGAGCGTGGCCAGGTCGTGGTCAAGCCCGGCACCACCACGCCGCACACCGAGTTCGAGGGCAGCGTCTACATCCTGTCGAAGGAAGAGGGCGGCCGTCACAAGCCGTTCCTCTCGAACTACCGCCCGCAGTTCTACTTCCGCACCACCGACGTGACCGGTGTCGTGACGCTGCCGGAGGGCACCGACATCGTCATGCCCGGCGACAATGTCGACATCACCGTCAAGTTGATCCAGTCGGTCGCCATGGACGAGGGTCTGCGGTTCGCGATCCGCGAGGGCGGCAAGACCGTCGGCGCAGGCCGCGTTACCAAGATCATCAAGTGATCTGAAAGTTTGTCGCTAAGCGGCGCTCACCCTTCGGGGTGGGCGCCGTTTTCGTTGCTCATCAAGCGTCGCAAGGGAATTCGGGCAATACTGACCGAATCCTGTGATCCCGTCTACGATGAGGTGCCGAGCCGGCGACTTGGGAGGTAGTGCGGAATGACCGCGATCAGGGTGCACGCGTTCACCGACGTCGGACTGGTGCGCAAGCGCAACGAGGACTGCGTCCTGGTTGCGGGCTGGCTGAGCCAGGTCCGCGAAGGATCGCTCGTGACAATGGATTTCGCGCCGATGGTCCCGTTCGTCTGCGCCGTCGCCGACGGTATGGGCGGCCACGTCGGCGGTGACCTCGCGAGCCGGGTGGCGTTGACCGTCATCGCGGAGCGTTCGCCGGACTGGCGCACCGAGCAGGACGTGGCGACGACGCTCGGCGACACCAACGACCAGGTGCGGGCGGTCGGTGCCGAGGCCGGTCTCAGTGGCCTCGGAACCACGATTGCGGGACTGTGCGTGACCGAGGACGGGGTCGTCGTCTTCAACGTCGGCGACAGCCAGGTCTTCTCGATCACCGATGGGGTCCTGACCCAGATCTCGATCGACGACTCGATCTTCGACACTCACGGCAGGCCGACGAACGTCATCACCCAGTCGCTCGGTCAGTTCCCGCCGGTGCAGCCCCACGTGAAGGTGCTGCCGCTACAGCCCGCGACCTACCTGATGTGTTCGGACGGAGTCAGCGGAGTGATGACGCCGGACGATCTCAAGGCCGCCGTACTTCGGCCCGGTGTCGACGAGTGCGCTGCCGACATCATCGCGACGACGCGTGAGAACGGCGCCCACGACAACTTCTCGTTCATCATCGTCGAGATCCCCGAACTGCCATCGCTCGATGTCGTCGTCGACCTGGCCGAGGAGCCCGCCACCGAGGTGCAC
>NZ_JBOGDD010000708.1:0-2526 GCF_050701675.1 Mycobacterium sp.
GTGCGTAGCTCAGAGCCACAGTCGGATCGTCGATGCGGTGGACTTTTGCCTCGCCGAGTTCGACGTTGTCGATGTGCGTCTCGAGGAGATGTGCGGCCACCTCGCAAAGCTTTTCGCCGAGTTTGACCGAAGCTAGTGCCACAGCACTGCCACCGATCACGATGGATCGGCTCGCGAAACTACCAAATCCGTAAGTAATTCGGTCGGTGTCTCCCTGGATGATTTTGACCTCGCTGATATCGAGGCGCAGTTTGTCGGCAACGATCTGCGCCATTGTCGTCTCATGGCTCTGGCCGTGGCTCAGTGTCCCCGTAGTGACGGACACTGTTCCATCGAGATCCATAGTGATGTCGGAAGTATCGAAACCCGGGACAACGTCCATCTTGCGTGCGGCGAAGGCCGCTGAGCCGTAGCCGCTGCGCTCGCTGAAACAACTGAAGCCGATCCCGATGTGACGCTCTGGCGATCCGTCGCGAAGGTCGAACCATCCTTCGTCGCGCAGGACTTGTTCGCAGAGGTTCAACGACTCTAGATAAGAACCGGGATCGTAGGTGATGTTGTTGACTCCCGTGTACGGGAATGCGGTGATGAGGTTTCGGCGACGGATTTCAATTGGGTCGATATTCAGTTCGCGGGCAGCTCGTTCCATGAGTCTTTCCATGACCATCACAATTTGCGGTCGGCTGACGCCCCGATACGGGGCCGAGGGCGCCTTGTTCGAAGCGATCGCCCGGCCCCGTACCCGATACTCGGGCACGCGGTACACGCCGGGCATCTCCGTGGAGGCCATCAGCGGCTCGACACCAGCGGTGAACGGGTAACAAGAGTACGCACCCATGTCGCAGATAATGTCGGCGTCGAGAGCGAGGATGCGACCGTCGGCGTCGAATGCGGCGCGGACGTCGTAGGCTTGTTCTCGGGCCAGGAACGACGCCGTTAGGGCGTCTCGACGATCTTCGATCCACTTGACCGGCCGGCGTAAACGCTTGGCGGCGGCGGCCACGGCAAGTTCTTCCCTACCTACTACGCACTTGATGCCAAAACCGCCGCCCATGTCGGGCACGATCACGCGGACCTTACGCTCCGCGAGGCCAAGAGATTTGGCTGCTGCACTGCGCACGAGGTGCGGCACTTGGGTTGGCGTATAGATCACTAATTGCTCGGCACGGTCATCCCAGTAAGACAGGGCGCCTCGCGTCTCCAAAGGCAGAGCGTTCTGGCGGCCAGTCTTGCTGCGGACCCGGACGACGACCGCGGCCTCCCGCATGGCGCTGTCTACCCCAGGGGTGGCGAACAACGACACATCGACCAAGACGTTGCCCACTGCCTCGCTGTGGACCAACGGTGCTCCGGCTCTGAGTGCGCCGTCGATAGTCGTGATGGCGCGATGCGGCTCGTATTCGACAATAATGGCTTCGACGGCATCTTCGGCCAAATAGGCGTCATCGGCGACTGCTATCGCCAGCGGTTCCCCGACGAATCGGATGCGACGATCAGACAGGATCGGCATCTCGGTGGGAACAAACTCCGTCAGCGGGCGATCAAGCCGTGCCGTCAGCCCTTGAAGAGCCAGGTCGCTCGCGCTCCAAACTGCGTGCACTCCCGGCATGCCGCGAGCCTCGGACAGATTCAGAGTCGTCACGTCGCCGGCGGCAATCGTGGCACGGACGAATTGTGCATGCAGCATTCCGGGCATCCCCATGTCGTCGACGAACCGACCGGACCCGGTCAGCAGCCGTGGATCCTCGCGCCTGCGCACCGAGGCTCCGACCCAAGCGCCACCTCGGATCAGTGCGGTATCGGAGACACTGTTATCGGCTGTCATGATCTGACCATCTCTAGGCCTCCGGCGGCTTGCCGGAGCGCTTGCATTACCAAGTGACGCACTAAGCCTCGCATGTACGAAACGTCCACTTGGAGGGCATCTTCCAGTATCAGTGAGTCTGCTACCGCATCAGCACACGCGGCGACGTCTCCTGCCGTCAGCGGTCGCTCGACCCTGAGCATGGTGTTGGCGGCATCAGCAACAACGGGCACCGGAGCAATGCCGCCGAGCACCACCCGCCCGTCGACTACGGCGCCATCCTCAATCACAAGCTTCGCCGCGGCGGCAGCGAGAGCGAAGTCGCCGTGCCGTTGCGCATATTCCGTCAAGGATGCATGGGGGCTTGACGTAGGAAAGTGCACCTCAGTGATGAGCTCATCGAATTCCAGTGCAGTCGAATAGTAACCCAAGAAGAACTCTTCAGCGGGGATGGTGCGCCTTCCTCGGATCGATCGGACGACAATGTCCGCCCCGAGAAGTACCGCTAGCAAGCACCATTCAGCTGTTGCATCACCATGTGCAATACTCCCGCCAATCGTGCCACGCACCCTGATAGGCAAATGCCCCACCCACCGCATGGCATCGGTGATGACGGTGAAACCTTGGGCGGTTTGGTGGTGGCAGTCGTGCTCAACAGTATGATGCGTGGTCAATGAGCCGATATGGAGCCCATCATCACCTCGGCGCACATAACTCAGTTC
>NZ_JBOGDD010000709.1:0-11623 GCF_050701675.1 Mycobacterium sp.
CTCATAGGTGGCCTCCAACGCCGCGGCAATGCCCGGCGCACCAGTTATTTCCGTGGACATGAAGGCCAGTGCGTCGCGGAATCGAGCCTTCTGCCAGCCGATACTCAAGTAATGCTCGATCCAGGCGGCGACCGCCCCGGCGGGCGTGTCCGCTGCTGCGATTGCGTTCTGCAGGTCGGCCATGATCAGGTCGCCTGCCCACGCCTGCATCGCGATGATCAGGTCGTCCTTGCACGCGAAATGCCGGTAGAAGATCCGTCGGTTCACTCCCGCTGTCTGCAGGATCCGCTCAATCGACGTGCTTGCGGCGCCCGAGGTGGTGCCGTCGCTGATCAGTCGGTACGCGGCCCGCATGATCGCGTCGCGTTCCGACTGGCGACCGTCATCCGTCATGCCACCGCTCCAATCCCCGGGAATGCCTTTCCCAAATTAACACGATTGTTGTGTGGGAACGCCATTCCCGATACCGTGGAGAACATTGAGCAGATGGTGCATTGCACCGCGTCGAGGAGGACATGTGAAAGGCCTGCCCAGCATGCAGCCGACGGGATGGTTCCAGGTCGCCTGGAGCGCCGACATCGCCGAGGGCGACGTCATCGGTCTGCGCTATTTCGGCGTCGAGCTCGTCGCCTTCCGGGATCTCCACGGCGCGGTGCACGTGCTCAACGCCCACTGCCAGCACCTCGGGGCCAACCTGTCCAAGGGCGGCTGCGTGGTCGAGGACGGCATTCAGTGTCCGTTCCACGGCTGGGTATGGAGCGGGGAGGGCCGAAACGTGCGTATCCCGTACGAGAACCGTCCCAACCGCGGACGCAAGGTTCGATCCTGGCCGGTGACCGAACTCAACGAGTCCATCTACATCTGGCACGATGCGTCCGGACGCGCCCCGATGTGGGAAGTACCCGACGGACTGCGAGTGCTCGGCGACCACATCCACGCTCGGGACTACCTTCCGGTCGGACCCGAGGCGCGGATCAGGTTCGCCGGAATCCACGTGCACCCTCAGGTCATCGCCGAGAACGCCGTCGATCCCCATCATTTCCGGTTCGTCCACAAGACGCCCGTCAGTCCGACCGTGCTGCGGGAGGACACCGACGATGTCACCTGGTCCGCGAAGGTCGGCTTCGGTCGACGGTGGAGCGACGGAGTCGACGAACCGGGGGAGACCACCAACACTTTGGAGATTTACTGGTCGGGTCTCGGCATCGCGTTCAACGGCGAGCACACCAGGGAGGGCTACCGGGTCATCGCCATCTGCGCCACCCCCGTCGACGATGCGACGTCAGACATCTTCTCCACCTACTGGATTGACGAAGCCAGCGGTAGGTACGACGAACGCCTCACGGCCGCCCAGGCTGCGTTGCCGGATGACATCGCGATCTGGGAGCACCAGGTCTACATGGACCCACCGGGCCTGACGACGTCGGAAGCCGCAGGGTTCAAGCAGTTACGTCTTTGGGCGAGAAGCTTTTATCCGGAGGGTGAGCCAGCCGCGGCCGTCCGATGACCACCGACGAGGCCCGCATCTCGAGATGGGTCGCTCAGCACCTGGGTGCCAGGGTCGTTCACCGCGTGTGCCAGCCATTCCCCGAACGCGTTGGTGAGTTGTCATGAGTGCCGCGAACTGGTTCGAAATCGTTTCCGCCGTCGCATTCGTGGCGCTGCTGGTCTGGGTGGTGATCGACACCCGCAAACGCGGCGAGCTGGGGGTACTCGGGCTGCTGGCCTTCGCCGGGTTCAGCATCTTCTGGCAGGAGTTCTACGCCGACTGGGGTGCATACCTGCTGTGGACGCCAGACTTCCACATGTTGCCGTGGGGTTCGACGACGTGGACCACCCCGGACAAGCCCGCGATGAATCTCACCTCCTACCCGGTGTTCATGACCGCGGCGTTCCTTGCGATGCTGGCACTTCAGAAGTGGGCGGGCCGACGTTGGCCGCGGGTTCACCCGCTCGTGCTCAGCCTGGTCACGGCAGGGCCGGTGCTGATCGTGTTCAACCTGGTCATGGAGTACGTCTCCGTGGAGACGCTCGGGCTGTGGACCTACGTCGACACCGTCGGACCGGTGGTGCACAGTGATGCGGGCACCATGCCATTGCTATACCCCAACATTCCGTTCGGGCTGTTTGGCGCCGTCACTGCCTTCCTCATCGGCTGGACCAACGCAGAAGGACGACCACGTTTCGAAGCGCTCATCGCCAAACCGGCCCTGCCGCATGGGCTCAAGCGCGACGTCCTGCGCGCGGTGGCGTGGATTCTGACGTTCAACGTGACCTACTGGCTGTTCCTGATCACTCCGACCCTGGTGCTCCGGCTGACCTTGGGCGAGCCATCGACCTTGGTGCCCTGACGTCCGGGCTGAAGGTTAGCCACCGCGTACCCGGGCGATCAACGCCTCGGCGTCGGCGACGCTGCGCAACAAGTCGTTGAGGTGGGTGCACGTGCTGGTGCCGAACAGTTCGCGCCGGACGCGGAAGTGGAGCTCGCCCAACGTCATTCCGGTGATTCGCGCCGCACTGGCCACCGCTCCCGGACATTCCTGCCAGGGCAGAACCCGCGGAGTGGCGTCCGAGGCGACGATCACGCCGGTGTCGGCGTCCACCGTGGCGGCCAGCGTGTACTCGTGGATGATCGTCTCGACGCCGTCCGTCCGCACGTAGGTGTCGCGGAACATCGCGTCGATCTCGAATCGCCCAGCTCCGTCGTCGTATACGTCGATCCGGCGCCGGCGGCGCATCGCCTGCGGCGGCAACTGCGCCACTGGGTGCCACGCCAACGGGTCATCGTCGTGATCGAGGTCGGGAGCCTCGGGGCCGGTGACGATCGCGGGGTCGCCCGCCTCGAACGAGGTCATCAGCAGCCCACCGGTCGCGAAGCCCGCGCACTGGTCGGCGACGGGAAGATAGCCCGACTTCCCGACGTCCCCGAGTATCCCGGACGCCGATAGCGCGTGGCCGGAGATCAACGTTGCGACGGGGACGTCGTCGAGCAGCGTGTAGCGAAGATCGCGAGTCGCCCGGAGCTCGGGAGCAGCCTTGTCGGCGGCGGCGCGGAACCCGCTCATCGCCGGTGCACCCGAGAGGTGAGCCACCGCTGCCACGGGTGGCACGACTTCGACGTGTCGGACGACGCGGGCCACCAGTTCGATGGTGGCCGACAATCCGGCCGCACCGAATTCGGACACCTCGCCGTCCTCGTCGGTCCAGATGTCGCGCGCCCGCCCGTTCAGGTAGACCGGATCCAGCGAACCCTCGTCGCGGGTCATGTCGATCGACGTGGTTCGGCGCGCAGACCGGCGGCGCCGCAGCGGATTACCGGTCGTCGGCTGGTGCACTCCGTGCAAGGGGTGAAGCCCGACGCGGGGGGTGCCCAGGTCCGTCACCCCTTGGACCCTAGCCCGCGGGGCGGAACGCGAACGTCAGCACCGGCTCGGCGTCGGCGGACTGCAGCGTCGTGGTGGTCGAAACGAGGGGCTGGCCGATCCGCAGCTCGGCCGGGGTCGCGTCGACGATCAATGTCTCCACCAGCACGCCCTCGGCCAACTCGACGAAGCCCACCACGTACGGCTTGAAGACTTTCGGATCCCGGTTGCCCTTGTACGGTAGAGGCGGCGGGAATTCCTGGGTGGTGTAGGTGTAAAGCGTTCCCTCGGTGGACAACTCGATCGCCTCGATGTCGTCCTGAATCTCCGCGTCGCCGTCGAAGAGTTCGGGCCGCTCGGCGGGGAACTTGATCACCCCCGACGAACGCCTGCGCGAGGCGAACAAGACGGTGCGCTCGCCGTCGACGCGGAACAGTCCCTCGGTGATCAGTACGGTCATCTCAGGCCACCTCGATGACCATCGCGGCACCCATGCCGCCGCCGGCGCACATGGACAGCACGCCGATTCCGCCACCGCGCCTGCGTAATTCGTAGATCGCGGAGGTGACCATCCGGGCACCCGTCGCGGCGATCGGGTGGCCGAGGCTGATGCCGGAGCCGTAGACGTTGACGATCTCCTCGTCGAGTCCGAGCTCGCGCGCACATGCCACCGCCTGAGCGGCGAATGCCTCGTTGATCTCGAAGAGCGCCACGTCCTCTAGCTTGCGGCCGGCCAGTTCCAACGCCTTCGGAATGGCCTTGATCGGTCCGCTGCCGGTGCGGGTCGGATCAAGCCCCACTTGTGTCCACGACAGCACGTTGGCCAGCACGTCCTGCTGGGTGTCGGGAGACGCCAGTGCGACGACAGCGGCGGCGTCGTTGATGCCCGACGAGTTCCCCGCCGTCACCGAGAAGCCCTCGATCTCCGGATGCAGCACCTTCAACCCGGCCAATGACTCCATCGAGCTGCCGCGGCGAGGATGCTCGTCCTCGGCGAACGTGATCGTGCTGCCGTCGGCCTGGGGTACCTGAATCGGGATGATCTCGTCGGTGAACGACCCGGCGTCGATGGCCTTGATGGCACGCTGATGGCTACGCAGTGCCCACTCGTCCTGGTCTTCGCGGGTGATCCCGTACTGGACGTTGCAGTTGTGCGCGACGGTGATGGACATGTCCATTGCCGGGGCTTCGGCGGTCGGCGGATGCGACTCGGGGAACCACTGCTCGTAGTCCTCGGCCGACTTGCCCTTGGTGAAGGGCTTGCGCTTCTGCAGTATCGGCCCGGTGGAGATCGACTCCATGCCGCCGGCCAGGATGGCGCGACTCATACCCGCAGCGATCTGCCCGGCGCCGATCGCGATCGCCGACAGGCTCGATGCACATTGGCGGTTCACCGCGAGTCCTGGGACGTCGACCAGGCCGAGGGCCACCGCGATGTAACGTGCGCTGTCGCCGCCGCCCTGCATGCTCTCGGCAAGAACGAGGTCGTCGAAGTCGGAGGCGTTGAGTCCGGAGCGTTCGATGACGGCTGTCACGACGGGCTTGGCCAGTTCGGTCGCCGGCATATTGGCCAGCGTGCCTCGGCGCGCCGTGCCGATGGCAGTGCGAGCAGCAGCCACGATCGCTGCGCGGGACGTGGTGTTGGCCATATGTCTCCCAAGATCGTCCGTTGTGCAGGCTGGTTGCCCGCCTGGCGGAGCTAGTCTATACCGTTAAATAGATATCGGTATTTCGGGTAGGGGACGACGGGAGCAGTCGGTGAAGGTGATCACGTCCGTGGACGACGCGGTAGCGACGATCGGTGAGGAACTCGGTGTCAGCCGATGGGTTGACGTCGATCAGGGGCGCATCAACGAATTCGCCGACGTCACGATGGATCATCAGTGGATCCACGTCGACGTTGAGAAGGCCAAGGCCGAGAGTCCCTACGGCGCAACGATCGCCCACGGCTTCCTGACGCTGTCGCTCATCCCCGGGGTGAGCAAGGACAATTACCGCGTCGAGAACGCGAAGATGGGCATCAACTACGGCCTGAACAAGGTCCGCTTCCTGTCCGCGGTGACGGCGGGCAGCAAGATCCGGGTCCGCTCTCACCTCGCCGATGCCACCCCCGTCGGCGACGACACCGTCAATCTGACGGTGCGCCACACCGTCGAGATAGACGGTGTCGACAAACCGGCCGCCGTCGCCGAATTGATTGCTAGGTTCGTCTTCTGTTGACGTCCTCCCTGGACTGGAGTCCGGGGATTCACTCCCCAACCCTTCACTTACGCGACAGGAGAAGCGAGTTGAGGTTCACGGTTCGCAGACCGCCTACCGGCGAGGTCTCCCCGTGCTGTCACCGCCCGTCCGGCGGCGATGTTGCGTGCGGCGTTGACGTCGGCGTTGCACCGTGGCGCAGTGCAGGCCTCGCACTCGAAGACCGCTTGGCTCTTGCGGTTCCCGGGAGCGACGTGCCCACACACCGAGCATCGTTGCGACGTATAGGCAGCCGGAACCTGCTCGACCCGACCAGCAGCCTTGTGCTGCAGGCGCGCGGCGAACAGTCCCCAACCGCTGCGGCTGATGGCCCGGTTCAGTCCACGCTTCTGCGCGACTCCGACACCGGGTCGCTCGACAGTCCCCCGCGCGCTGCGGGTCATTCCGCGCACGTTGAGGGCTTCGATCCTGATGGTGTCGAAACGCCGCGCAATGTCGGTGGTGGCCTTCTCGATCCAGTCCTTGCGCCGGTCGGCCTCACGCGCCTTGAGTTTCGCGATCGCCAGTTTGGTTCGGGCACGCCGGCCCGACCCACGCTTAGCCCGGGCGAGTCGCTGCTCCAATACCTTCAACCGCGTGGCCTCCCCGCGACTCAGGCCAGGAGCATGCAGGAGTTCACCTGTCGACAGCGCCGCCGAGACCGCGACGCCACGGTCGATGCCGACCACGCTGCGATCACCCGGACCGGCGACGGGGTGCGGGACGTGGGCGAACGCAACATGCCAGCGACCGGCCCGATCCCGGGTCACCCGGTAGGACTTGACACCCGCGGGCACCGGGCGCGACAGCCGGAACCGCACCCAGCCCACCTTGGGCACCCACACGCGACCGAATCGGCGGTTCAGTCGCTGGACGTGACGTGGTTTGACCGCGACTTGCCGAAACCCTTCGTGCACACCAGCTTTGCGCCAGCTCGGTCGACCGTGCGTGCCAGAGAAGAAGTTTTGCATTGCCTGCGCGAAGTCCCGCAACGCCTGCTGCTGCACCGTCTGACTGCCGGCCCGCAGCCATCCGTACTCCACGCGAGCCTCTGTCAATTGCGCGGCCTGCTCGGTGTAACCCGGAGCCTTGCGTCCTGGTCGCCAATATTGATGCTGTTCCACCGCGAGATTCCACACATACCGCGCGTCCCGGCAATGCGCCAGCAACGCCTCTTCCTGCTCAGCAGCGGGCACCAGCCGAAAACGCGACATACCCGCACGCTAACCACCGCCACCGACATCGGAGACCTAGCGCGTCAGCGCCATACTGGGGATCGGCCTCCGAGGATTGACATCCAAGGTGTCCAGCTAAAGGAGATTCATGATGAGAGGACCATTCGACGGAAAGGCCGTCCTCACCGGGGCTGGCAAGTCGCAGGTCGGCCGGCGGCTGGGCCGCACCGGACTGGACCTCACACTCGAGGCAGTGCTTCGGGCGATCGAGGACGCCGGGTTGAGCGTGGACGATGTCGACGGCATTGCCAGCTATCCGGGCCCGGGCGTGCCCGACGCCGGGTTCTCCGGAGCCACCGTTCAGGAGGTGCGCAATGCACTGGGACTGCGCTCCCGGTGGTACGTCTCGGCGATGGAGACGGCGGGCCAGATCGGCCCTGCGATCGAGGCGTGCATGGCGGTCAGCCTCGGCCTGGCCAACCACGTCGTGGTGTACCGGTCGGTGTGGGAATCCACCGCCGCGGCGCAGGCGGGCGGCGGCCGGGCCTCGGTGCTGTTCGGGGGCGGCGAACTGCCCCCGCACCTGGAATGGATGGCGCCCTTCGGTGCGTTGTCGGCGGCGAACTGGCTGTCGATGCCTGCCCAGCGCTATATGCACGACTTCGGTCTGACGCGCGAGCACCTCGGCCGCATTGCGATCAACGCCCGCACCAACGCCGGGCTCAACCCCGACGCGGTATACCGCGAGCCGATGTCGATGGACGACTACCTCGGCGCCCGGATGATCTCCGAGCCGTTGTGCCTCTACGACTGCGACGTGCCCTGCGACGGCGCCACCGCGGTGATCGTCTCGCGCCGCGAAGCTGCCAATGGACTGCCGCGGCACCCGTTGACGGTGGAGTCGGTGGGGCCGGGCATGTTCGAACGGGCCACGTGGGACCAACGCGCCGACATCACCACGATGGCCGCGCACGACTCGGCCGTCACGCTGTGGGAGCACACCGCGCTGACGCCTGCCGACGTGGACATGGCCCAGCTCTACGACGGCTTCTCGTTCCTGACCGTGATGTGGCTGGAGGCGTTGGGGTTCTGTGACCACGGCAAGGTCGGTGAGTTCGTCGGCGACGGTTCGCGTATCGCGCTGGACGGGTCGCTGCCGATCAACACCAGTGGCGGACAACTCTCCGGAGGTCGGTTGCACGGCATGGGCTTCCTGCACGAGGCGTGCGTGCAGATGTGGGGTGAGGGCGGCGACCGTCAGGCCCCGAAGACGCCAGAGGTCGTGGCTGTCGGAGTCGGTGGCGGCCCCGTGGCCGGGTCGATGCTGCTCAGCAGCCGGTAACGGCGGCGGACGTGAACGTGACCGACGATCTCCACTCGGTCGTGCTCGCGTCGGTGTATCGAGTGCGCAATCCGAGGAGCCGTTGATGGGTGGCGACGGATACGACATGACTCTCGGTGACATCGTTACAGACAACGCCGTGCGTTTCGGCGACGTGATCGCCTACCGGGACGGCGACCGCACTGTCACCCACGCCCAGTTGCGAGACCGGGCGGTACGGCTGGTGTCGGCGATGGCCGCGGCGGGGGTGCAGCGCCAGGACCGCGTTGCGGTGTTGAGCCGCAACGGCATCGAATTCGGCGAGGTCATCGCGGCCACTCAGCTCAGCGGAATCATCCTCGCGACCGTCAACTTCCGGCTCTCACCACCGGAGATGGCCGATGTGCTGACCCGCGTGGACCCCTCGGTGGTGTTCGTCGGCGACGAGTTCGTCCCAGCGCTCGCCGACATCGTGTCGCGGTTGCCGTCGGCGCCGCTCGCGGTGGTCATCGGTGGCGAGGCGCCCGCGGGGATGACCGGTTACGAGCAGTTCGTCGCAGGCGGCCGAGGTGGCGAGCCCGAGTTCCTCTCCGCCCCCGACGACATCGCCTGCTTGCTGTTCACCAGCGGCACCACCGGAGCGTCCAAGTGCTGCATCGTCGGGCAGCGCGAGCTGCGCCGAATCGACTACGCGATGAACAACGAAATGCGTTGCGGCAGCGCTGATCGTGGCCTGATCAACATGCCGATGTTCCATGTGGGCGCGCTGGCGATCGTCGGTGGGCTACACGCCCGCGGGGGTACGGTCGTGCTGCAACAGCAGTTCGACCCTGCCGAAGCAGTGCGGTTGATCGCCGACGAGAACATCACCGTGCTGCACCTCGCGCCGGTCATGCTGAAGGCGCTCCTCGACGAGGTCGGGAACGCTTCGGGGATGAAATCGATTCACACGGTGGTCTATTCGGCTGCACCGATGACCGTGACCACGCTGCAGCGGGCGATTTCCACACTTCCCAACGCGGGCTTTCTCAACCTGTACGGGCAGACGGAGGTCATCGTGTCCGGGCTGCCGCGCGAACTGCATGCCCTCGATGGCCCTGACGCTGAGGAACGTTTGCGCTCAGTGGGTTTCCCGTTTCCCGGCACACAGGTGCGCATCGCCGACGGAGACGGACACGACGTGTCCACGGGGGAGGCGGGCGAGATCGTCGTGCGATCGGACTCGATGTTCCGCGGCTACTTGAACGACACGGCGGCCACCGAGGCGACGCTGCGCGACGGTTGGTGTCGCACCGGGGACGTCGGTCGTCTGGACGAGCGCGGCCTGCTGTATCTGGTGGACCGAAAGAAGGACGTCATCATCAGCGGCGGAGAGAACGTCTACTCACCCGAGGTCGAGGACGCGGTCGTAGCCGTCGACGGGGTGGCCGCCTGCGCGGTGGTAGGAGTGCCCGACGCGAAGTGGGGTGAGGCGGTCTGTGCGGTCGTCGTGCCACGCAGTGGTGCGTCGCCGACGCTGGAAGCGGTTCAGGAGCACGTGCGGCGAAGCCTGGCCAGGTACAAAGTGCCGCGTCGGATGGTGCTGGTGACCGAACTGCCGGTGCTGGCCAGCGGCAAGGTGGACAAGAAGCGGCTGCGCGCTGACCTGTCGACAGGTGCACGCTGACTATGCCGACCGCAGGATCGAACGTCGCAGCAGGTTCACCATGAGCTCGGCCGCCCGCTCGTCGCTCTCTTCCTCGCCGGGGGACGTCGGCTCGGTCATCCGTCCCAACACCGCCAGGAACACCGCGCCTGCCACTTCGCGGTCGACGCCTGCCGGAGGTTCGACGGCGGTCAGCAACGCGTCGATCGCGCCGTGAATCGCGCCGATGCCGTGGTCGACCACCGCGTCGGACAGTTGCTCCGCCACCGTTCCGTCGAACCAGGCCCGGATGACCCCGCGGTACTCACGATGAAATCGGACGTAGCCGAGCATCCACGTGGTCAGTGCGCCCGTGGCCGTCGCCGGCAGGGTCGTGGCTTGCTCTTCGATCTCGCTGACTGCCCGGCGGGTCAGTTCGGCGAGGATCTCGACCTTGGTGCTGAAGTACCGATACAGGGTCGCGCGACTGACGTCGGCGGCTGCCGCGATCTCCTCCATGCCGACTGCGTAGTACCCGCGTTCAGCGAACAGGGTCGAGCTGACCGACAGCACATCGTGCGCGATCGGGGTCAACGGCGTGGCGGTCGCCGTGGGCGATTCGACCGGTTCTGTTGCCGGCAGGTTCGGGCCGGTGCGGTCGCCGACGTCGTGCGGGGTTGCCGCGCCGATGACGTCGGCCGGGGTGTCTGGGAACAACATCAGCTGCAAGGCGACCGACAGCGACCACGACACGACGGGCCGATCCGGCAGAGGGAACATTGCCCGGTACCGGTAGAGGTTCACCATGTGCGGAATACGGCCAAGAGCTGCGGCGGCATCGTGGACGTCGAGTCCACGCAGGTCGGCGCTGCGGAGGCGGTCGGTGACTTCGATGCGGTATTTCTCGGCGACCTCGCCGGCATCGATGACGGACAATCCCGTCGGGGTGCCGATGCCGGGAAACTCCGCGAACACGGCCGCGTGAGCGTCATAGATGTCGGCCCATTCCACTAGCCAACGATGCAACTCCACGAGGCCGGCGATCGTCGGGCCGAGTACGCCCAGCCGTTCGCCGTGCGCGAGGACATCACGTTCCGACTCCGCGCTCAGTTCGCGGAAGATCTCCTCCTTGCCCGCGAAGTATTGATACACGGTGGCGCGCGAGGCATTCGCCGCCTTGGCGATCGTGTCGAGTGAGGCTCCGTGAAACCCGCTGGCGAGGAACACCTCCGCCGCGCTGGCCAGGATGCGGTCGCGGGTGTGCAGGCCACGGCGCCCGACCCCGGCGTTCGCAACGGGGGCGTAGCCGGGCCGACGCGTCTTGTCAGGAATCGACCCCATGGGTGCAGTATCCCGGTGGACACGCACCGGCGCGGCGCTCACGTCGCCGGGGGTCCGGGGAGGTTGCGCTTGGCCTTCCCGGGATAACCGAAGAACTTCTCGAAGTTGGTGTCGTTGATGGGTTGCGCACTGTTGCGGGCCGCAGCCGATCGGAGGGCCTCCAGGCGGGCGACTGCCTTCTCGCGCCCTTCCTCGGAGCCGGACTTCTCCAGTCGTTCGACCTCGGCGGCGGCGGCGGCGACTTCGAGCCGGAGTCGTTCGCCTGCTTCGCCGAAGGTCAACAGGTCGTGGTCGTCTTCGTCGACCTTGTCCCGCGCTGCGGCTCCCACGGGCTGTTCAGGGGAGTTCATGTCGTGCCTCTCAACCTATGGACGCTTGTGGTGTACGTCATATAGTCTGTGAGACGAAGCGTCAGAAAACAAGACGTTGCGTCAGAACCCAATCAAATCAGTCAGATGCGAAGGAGCATGCGATGCCGCTTCAGGATCACCACCAGATCGTGTCGGTCGACGACCACCTCGTCGAACACCCGCGGGTGTGGCAGGACCGGCTACCGCAGAAG
>NZ_JBOGDD010000710.1:0-3653 GCF_050701675.1 Mycobacterium sp.
GATCGGGATCTCCGAGGCAGACCTCGTCACCCAAGTCGCCGCGGTCACCTCGCTGGCGTGGCTCACCGACCCCGCGGACGGGTTCAATCCGTCGGCCGCCGTTGAGGTCCGGTTGTCGCACGGGACCGTGCTCGTCGAGCTCGACACCTCGGGCACCGTGGACGTGGCGGCCGAGCGGCGACGGCTGGAGAAGGACCTTGCCACCGCCGAGAAGGACCTGGCCCAGACCACCGCCAAGCTGGGCAACGAGGAGTTCCTCGCCAAGGCGCCCGACGCCGTCGTCGACAAGATCCGGACCAGGCAGCAGGTCGCCGGGGAGGAGGTCGAGCGGATCACGGCTCGCCTCGCGGCGCTCGCATGAGCACAGCGGAGCCGACACCCGACGAGATCGCCGCGCTGCTTCAGGTGGAGCATCTGCTCGACCAGCGCTGGCCCGAGACGAAGCTCGAGCCGAGCACGACGCGGATCGCCGCGTTGATGGAACTGCTCGGGTCACCTCAGCGTGGCTACCCGAGCATTCACGTGGCGGGCACCAACGGGAAGACGTCGGTGGCGCGGATCATCGACTCGCTTCTGACCGCGCTGCACCGGCGCACCGGGCGAGCCACCAGCCCACACCTCCAGTCGGCAGTGGAGCGCATCTCCATCGACGGCGAGCCGATCACCCCCGCGCAGTACGTCGAGACATACCGCGAGATCGAGCCCTTCGTGGAACTCGTCGACTCGCAGTCCGAGGCAGGACTCCTTCCTGGCGGGCCTGGCCCGAAGATGAGCAAGTTCGAGGTGGTGACCGCCATGGCGTTCGCCGCCTTCGCCGACGCGCCGATCGACGTGGCGGTCATCGAGGTGGGACTGGGCGGCCGGTGGGATGCCACCAACGTCGTCGACGCCCCCGTCGCGGTCATCACGCCCATCGGCATCGACCACACCGAGTATCTCGGTGACACCATCGCCGAGATCGCCGCGGAGAAGGCCGGGATCATCAAGCGCCAGGCCGAGGACCCCGTTGCCCCAGGGATCGACGTGAGCACCGTGGTGATCATCGGCAGGCAGGCGCCTGAGGCGATGGAAGTCGTTCTGGCCGAAGCACTCCGAGCCGACGCCGCGGTGGCCAGAGAGGATTCCGAATTCGCGGTGCTGCGCCGCCAGGTCGCCATCGGGGGCCAGCTGCTCGAATTGCAGGGACTCGGCGGTGTCTACCCCGAGGTCTTCCTGCCGCTGCACGGTGAGCACCAGGCCCACAATGCACTGATCGCGCTCGCGGCGGTCGAGGCCTTCTTCGGGGCGGGAGCTGATCGCCAACTCGACGTCGACGCGGTTCGCGAGGGCTTCGCCGCAGCCACCAGCCCCGGCCGGTTGGAACGGATGCGCAGCGCGCCCACCGTGTTCATCGACGCGGCGCACAATCCGGCGGGCGCCGCCGCCCTGACCAAGGCGCTGGCCGACGAGTTCGACTTCAGGCACCTCGTCGGCGTCGTCTCGGTGATGGCCGACAAGGACGTCGACGGCATCCTGGCCGCGCTCGAGCCTGCCTTCGACCAGATCGTGGTGACCCACAACGGCTCTCCGCGCGCGATGGACGCCGACGGTCTCGCACTTCGCGCCGAGGAGCACTTCGGCCCCGATCGCGTGCTAGTGACCCAGACACTTCCAGACGCCATCGAGACCGCGACTGCATTGGCCGAGGAGAACGCAAACGACGACGACTCCTTCGAGGGGTTCTCGGGTACGGGCATCGTCATCACCGGGTCGGTCGTGACCGCGGGTGTGGCCCGCACCCTCTTCGGTCGGGATCCCTCGTGAGTGAACCGGCCGGACAACAGGGCAGCGCCCCCGACCCGTGGAAGAGCTTCCGTGGCGTCATGGCGGGCACGCTGATCCTGGAAGCCATCGTGGTTCTGCTTGCGCTGCCGGTGGTTTCGTTCTCCCACGGCGGACTGACGTGGACCAGTGGGGGCTTCCTCATCGGGATGACGGGCGTACTGATTCTGCTGTCCGGATTGCAGGGCAAGCCGTGGGCACTGAAGGTCAACGTCGCCGTCCAGGTTGTGCTCATCGGTGGGGTCGTCATCCACGCCGCGATCGGGTTCATCGGCGTGGTCTTCACCGCGGTGTGGTTGCTGATCGCCTATCTGCGTGCCGAGGTCAAGCGCCGCCAGGATCGGGGTCTGCTGCCCGGTCAGCAGCATCCGGCCTCTGACGAGTAGTCTTCGTCGACGTGACTGAGCGGACGCTGGTACTGGTCAAGCCCGACGGCGTGAAGCGCCTCCTCGTAGGCGAGATCCTCAGCCGAATCGAACGCAAGGGCCTGACCATCGCGGCCCTGGAACTCAAGGTCGTCAGCGAGGACCTGGCCCGGCAGCACTACGCCGAGCACGAGGGCAAGCCGTTCTTCCCGTCCCTGCTGGAATTCATCACTTCGGGTCCGGTCGTGGCGGCCATCGTGGAGGGGCCGCGAGCCGTTGCGGCGTTTCGCCAGATCGCAGGCGGCACCGATCCGGTCGAGAAGGCCGCGCCCGGCACCGTCCGCGGTGACCTGGCCTTGGTGACTCAGGACAACCTCGTCCACGGCTCGGATTCGCCCGATTCCGCGGTCCGTGAGATCGAGCTCTGGTTCCCCGGCCGTTAGCTGGCTACGGGGCCTCTCGGGGGGCGTCGGACGACGCGTCGTCGGAATCCGCGCTGCGATGTGGGATACTGGCCCTGGGTGAGCAGCTTCATAACGAGGCTGGACACCCGGATGAAGACTTAGACGAGCGCGACCACCAAGGAGCCTTCCGAGTGCGGCGCGGCGTCCAGCCGTCATTCAGCCAGGCACTGAGGGCTCCAGTTTCGGAGCTGCTCGGAGCGAGACCATGACAAGCCCGGGAAGAGTTCCACGGGTCCATAGCGAAAGCCCTCGCGTGGCCGCGTCGACACGACGCGCCCGGGGGCTTGAGGAGAGTACGTGGCTGACGATGCCCCATTCGACCTATCAGAAGACACTCAGCGCGACGAGGACGTGTCCGCTCAGCTGAGCCAGTCGCACGTCGACGTCTTCGTCGAGCCCGCCTCCAAGACCGCGGAGGCCCTCGAGGTCGATCCCGAACCCCCGCCCGTGCCCGAGCCACTCCCACCCAGCGCGGCGCCCGCGGCCTACATGCCGTTGTTCGTCGCGCCGCAGCCCGTCGCGTTCGTCCCTCCGAAACCCGTCGTCGTGGTCGCAGAAGACGATGACGAAGACGATGAAGACGACGACGACGACGGCGATGATGCGGACGACGCCTCGGGCGATGCCGACGACGACCAGGGCGATCGGCCTGCGAACAAGCGCCGCCGCCGCGGTCGTCGTGGACGTGGGCGTGGTCGCGGCGAACAGAGCGCCGACGACGACGGCGACGGAGACGGTCAGGACGACGCGGTCGACCAGAGCGACTCGGACGACACCGCCGACGACGACGGCGCCGACGACGAGAACGGGGACGACGAGAACGCGGGAGGTGACGGTGCGAACCGTCGCCGGAGGCGTCGGCGTCGTCGCAAGTCCAGCGGTGGCGACGGCGACGAGGACGGCTCGCCCGACGACCCGCCCAACACCGTCGTGCACGAACGCCAGCCGCGGGCCGAGAAGGCCGCGAAGGTCAACAACGAGATCCAGGGCATCGCCGGGTCGA
>NZ_JBOGDD010000711.1:0-9116 GCF_050701675.1 Mycobacterium sp.
GGTCCTCCATGACGAGATCGGCCGTGGAGCACTCGCCACGGGTGACGCACTTCCGACCGAGCAGTCGCTGTGTGATCAGTTCGGGGTGTCCCGCATCACCGTGCGCCGCGCGCTAGCGGACCTCGCCGACGCCGGGCTGATCGAGCGTCGTCACGGCATCGGCTCGTTCGTCACCGATCACGCGCCGCCGAGCCGTGACGTCGGGGGCGGGTCGTTCCTCGACGAACTTCGCAAGGTGGAGTTCGAGACCGAGGTCGACGTCATCGAGCTCGGCGTCGGCGCCCTGCCGCGCAAGGTCTCCGAACGGCTCGGTTCGGTCGACGAGGGTCTGCACGTGTTGCGGGTGCGCCGTGAGCGTCGAACGGGTGAGCCGTTGATGGTCACCGAGGCCTGGTTGCCCGTCGGGCTCGCCGACGTGGTCACCGAGCAGGCCCTGGCCCGCGCGCCGCTCTACCGGATCCTGTCCGACACTGGGGTGGCCCTGGAGCGTCTCGAGCACGAGCTGACAGCGGAGATCGCCGGGCCCCGGACCGCAGGTCTGCTCGGCACGACGATCGGCTCGCCGCTGATCCGGGTCAATCGGGCCGCCTTCGTCGCTGGGGAGCCACACCACTACCTATCGATCCTGTTGTCTCCGAGTCGAAGTCGCGTCGTACTGAGCCAGACCATGCAACCCGGCTCTGGCTCCGAGCTGGCGATTGCCCACGACGTGCGCAGGCCGACCAGCTGACCCAGGGTCTTGCCTAGAGCCGCCCGTCGACGCGCAGGTCGGGGTGCACCCAGTCGGGTGAGCGACGCTCCTTGAATGCCAGGAAGCCTTCGATCGCCTCCGGCCCACCGAGGCTCGACGTCATCCCGATCCGGTCGAACAGGCCAAGATAGTTGTCCAGGCTGGACTTGACCACGGCCCGGGCCACGGGCGCGGTGCGGCAGCACTGGGCGAGCACCTCCTGCGCGCTGCTCATCAACTCGTCGTGCGGGACCAGCCTGGCGACGATGCCCCAGTCCACGGCCTCCTCAGCGGTCAGGGTGCGGCCGGTGAACATCAGGTCGCGGGTGCGCACCGGTCCGATCAGCCGCGCCAGCATGTGGCTGTAGTAGGTGTCGGCGATGCCGCGGTAAAGCTCCGGCACCCGGAACGTCGCACGATCACTGACCACCGCCATGTCACTGCACATCGCGATCTGCAACCCGCCGCCCTGTGCCAGTCCGTTGACCGCCGAGACCACGGGTTTGCGCGAGGTGCGCAGCGTGTCGAACGGCAGCAGAGCCTCCATGGGAAGGGACCCGAAGTCCATCCAGTCGTCACCACCCGCGCCGCCGAGGTCGCCGCCAGGCGCGAATACGTCACCGGTGCCGGTGATGATCAGGCCGGCGAGGTCGTCATCGGCAGCGACGCGGTTGACCGCGTACCCGATGCCGAAGTACATCGCGGGGGACATCGCGTTGCGGGCCTTCGGCCGGTCCAGCGTGACGACGCCGAAGGGGCCCTGGCGCTCGAACTTCAGGAACGGCGTGCCCAGCCAGTCGCCCTCGGGTGGGGCCGGGGTGTGGGGGGCGGTTTCAGTCACGCGGTCTCCTCATTCGTCGAGTACGTCGTCGATGGCCTCGGCAGATGGTGCGCAGTCGCCGGCGCCTGGCGTCAACGTCGCCAGTGCTCCCGCTGCACACGCCCGCCGCAGCGCGTCATCGGGCCCGGAAAGCCATTCGGCTGCAAGGACTCCGGCGAAGACATCACCGGCGCCGGTGGTGTCGACCGCCTCCACGGGTGGAGCGGGCACGTCGAAGCTTCTGCCGGCACTGCGGTAGCTGGCGCCGGACGATCCCCGGGTGATCACCAGATGTTCGACCGGCCAGTGCCATTCGCGCGCTTCGACTTCATTGACGACGACGACGTCGACCGCTTGAGAGAGTTCGGCGAGCCGATCGGCGTCGGCACCCGTCGGTGACGCGTTGAGGATCACCACTGCGCCCGCGTCGCGGCCCAACCGGGCCGCCGCGAGCACCGTGTCGATCGGGATCTCCAACTGCATCAACACCACGTCGGCGTCGGCGACGACCTTCCTGACCCCCGCGGAGGCCACGGAGAGGTGCGAATTGGCTCCCGGTGCAACGACGATGGTGTTCTCTGCTCCCGCGTCGACCACGATGACCGCTGCGCCACTCGATCCCGGCACCGTGACCGTGCCGTTCATGCCGACCTCGTTGGCGGATAGGTGTGCGCGCAACTGGGATGCCGCGGAGTCATCGCCAAGTGCGGCGACGAGTTGGACCGTGGCGCCGGCCCTGGCGGCGGCGACGGCCTGATTGCCGCCCTTACCGCCCGGCGAGGCCGACAGCGACGAGGCCAACACGGTCTCGCCGGGCCGAGGCAGCGCATCGACGGCGAAGGACTGGTCGAGGTTCACGCTGCCGACCACACACACTCGGCTGCGCTCCAGGACCACGCCGATACTGTAGCCCCAACGGTGCCGCAGCCGGGTTAGCTCGATAAGCTGGCCCAATGAGCGTGGAAGCTCCCCCCAGCAGTGTTCTGCGCGAGCAGGTTCACGACGCCGCCCGTCGCGCGCGCGTTGCGGCCCGCACCCTCGGCACGTTGAACACCGCGACCAAGAACCGGGCGCTGCACGCGGCGGCGGACGCCGTGCTGGCCCGCGTGCACGAGGTGCTGGCCGCCAACACCGCTGATCTCGACGCCGCGCGTGCCGCGGGCACACCTGAGGCGATGCTCGACCGATTGGCCCTCGATCCGCAGCGGGTCGACGGCATCGCGGCGGGACTTCGGCAGGTCGCCGGGTTGCCCGACCCCGTCGGTGAGGTGCTCCGTGGCCGCACCCTGGCCAACGGACTGCAGATCCGGCAACAACGCGTGCCACTCGGAGTGGTCGGCATGGTCTACGAGGGCAGACCGAACGTCACCGTCGACGCGTTCGGGCTGACGCTGAAGTCCGGCAACGCGGCGTTGCTTCGTGGCAGTTCGTCGGCTGCCCGGTCCAACGAAGCCCTGGTGGCCGCGCTGCGGGTCGCGCTCCTCGGAGAGGGGTTGCCCGAGGACACCGTACAGCTGCTGCCCAGCGCGGACCGTGCCAGCGTCACCCACCTCATCCAGGCCCGTGGTCTGGTGGACGTCGTCATTCCGCGTGGAGGAGCGGGCCTCATCGACGCCGTCGTCCGCGACGCCACGGTGCCGACCATCGAGACGGGCGTCGGCAACTGTCACGTCTACGTGCACGAGGCGGCTGACCTCGACATCGCCGAACGAATCCTGTTGAACTCCAAGACTCGTCGGCCCAGTGTCTGCAACGCCGCCGAGACGCTGCTGATCGACGCCGCGATCGCAGACCGCGCGCTGCCACGGTTGGTCGACGCGCTCCGAGATGCGGGCGTGACGGTCCATCTGGATCCGAGTGAGGAGGAGCTGCGCGCCGAGTTCCTCTCGATGGACATCGCCCTGGCCGTCGTCGACGGCGTCGATGCCGCGATCGCCCACGTGAACGAATACGGCACGGGTCACACCGAGGCCATCGTCACGACCAATCTCGCCGTCGCGCAACGCTTCACCGAGCGGGTCGATGCCGCCGCGGTGATGGTGAACGCGTCGACGGCGTTCACCGACGGCGAGCAGTTCGGATTTGGCGCCGAGATCGGCATCTCCACGCAGAAGCTGCACGCCCGCGGGCCCATGGGCCTGCCAGAGTTGACCTCAACCAAGTGGATTGTGTGGGGAGACGGCCACACCCGCCCGTCCTGATTAGGAGTAATGATCGAGTGAGCGTCCCCGCCCGCCCATCACCGCTGTTCACCGATATCGACGATGTCGCCAAGCGGCTGGCCGAAACCGGTTATCTACCCGATACCGCCACGGCCACAGCCGTTTTCCTCGCCGACCGGCTGGGCAAGCCGCTGCTCGTCGAAGGCCCGGCAGGCGTCGGCAAGACCGAGTTGGCGCGCGCCATCGCCGAATGCACTGGTTCCGGACTGGTCCGTCTGCAGTGCTATGAGGGCGTCGACGAGGCCCGCGCACTCTACGAGTGGACCCACGCCAAGCAGATCCTTCGAATTCAGTCCGGTTCGAGTGACTGGGACCAGACCAAGATGGACGTGTTCAGCGAGGAGTTCCTGCTGTCCCGCCCGCTTCTGACGGCGATCCGTCGCACCGAACCCACCGTGCTCCTGATCGACGAGACCGACAAGGCCGACATTGAGATCGAAGGTCTCCTGCTCGAGGTGCTGTCCGACTTCGCGGTCACCGTGCCGGAACTGGGCACCATCACCGCCACCCGAAAGCCGTTCGTGCTACTGACCTCGAACGCGACGCGCGAACTCTCGGAGGCGCTCAAACGCCGGTGCCTGTTCCTGCACATCGACTTCCCAGACCCCGATCTGGAGCGACGGATCCTGCTGTCGCGCGTGCCGCAACTACCCCATCGACTGGCCGAGGAGTTGGTGCGCATCATCGGGGTGCTGCGCGGAATGCAACTCAAGAAGGTGCCGTCGGTGGCCGAGACCATCGACTGGGGCCGCACCGTGCTGGCCCTCGGCATGGACACCATCGACGACGAGTTGATCGCCGCGACACTGGGTGTGGTGCTCAAGCATCAGTCCGACCAGGTCAAGGCCAGCGGGGAGCTGAGGCTCAACTAATGGCCGTTCGCCGCACGCGTCCACCGCAACCCCTTGCGCCGCATGGGATTCCCGGGCATCTCGTCGAGTTCGTCGAGGCGTTGCGTGGCGTGGGCATCGCGGTGGGTCCTTCCGAGACTGTCGACGCGGGCCAGGTGATGACGGTTCTCGGACTCGGTGACCGTGAGGTGCTGCGCGAGGGGCTGGCCTGTGCCGTGCTGCGGCGCGCGGATCACCGGGACACCTACGACGCGATGTTCGACCTGTGGTTTCCCGCGGCGCTCGGCGCGCGGACGGTGGTGTCCGACGACGAGGTAGCCGACGACGCCGATCGCGACGGACTGCCGGAGCAGGACGTCGAGGCGATGCGTGCCGCGCTGCTGGAGATGCTCGCGGGCAACGAGGACACGGCCAACGTCGACGACCGGCTGGCCGCGATGATCGCCCAGATCGTCGAGGCCTTCGGAAGGTACAACTCCAGCCGCGGGCCGTCGTACTCGTCCTACCAGGCGCTCAAGGCGATGGCACTCGACGAGCTGGAGGGCAGGCTGCTGGCTGGGCTGCTGGCGCCCTACGGCGAGGAACCCACCCCGACGCAGGAGCAGATCGCCAAGGCGATGGCCGCCAGGCGCGTCGCGCAGCTGCGCCATATGGTCGAGGCGGAGACCAAGCGCCGTACTGCCGAGCAACTCGGTCGCGACCACGTTCAGATGTACGGTATTCCGCAGCTCGCCGAGAACGTCGAGTTCCTGCGCGCCTCCGGGGATCAACTCCGCCAGATGCGCCGCGTCGTCGCACCGTTGGCCAGGACGCTGGCATCGCGGCTCGCCGCGCGGCGCCGACGGTCGCGGGCCGGCGAGATCGACCTGCGCAAGACACTGCGCAAGTCGATGTCGACCGGCGGGGTGCCCATCGACGTCGTCTTGCGCAAGCCGCACCCGGCCCGCCCCGAACTGGTCGTGCTGTGCGACGTGTCCGGCTCCGTCGCCGGCTTCAGCCACTTCACCCTGCTGCTGGTGAACGCGCTCCGCCAGCAGTTCTCCCGGGTTCGGGTGTTCGCGTTCATCGACACCACCGACGAGGTCACCGAGATGTTCGGTCCAGAGGCCGACCTGGCCGTCGCCGTGCAGCGCATCACCAGGGAGGCGGCCGTGTACACCCGTGACGGTCACTCCGATTACGGGCACGCGTTCGTGTCGTTCCTGGACAAGTACCCGAACGTGCTGTCGCCGCGCAGTTCGCTGCTGGTGCTCGGCGACGGGCGCAACAACTACCGCAACCCCGAGGTGGACCTCTTGACGCACATGGTGTCCGCGAGCCGCCACGCGTACTGGCTCAATCCCGAGCCCAAGCACCTCTGGGGCAGCGGCGACTCGGCGGTGCCCCGGTATGAGGACGTCATCGCCATGCACGAGTGCCGGTCGGCCAAACAGCTCGCCGCGGTGATCGACCAGCTGCTGCCCGTCTGACCCTTCCGCCGAACGTGGATTACCCCCACGCGTTCGGCGCGACGGCGTGGGGGTAATCCACGTTCGGCGCGGGAGCGGGTGTCCGTGACGCTCCCGTAAGCTGCCTATTCGTGACTCGACGCAGGCTGGGAGTGATGGGCGGGACGTTCGATCCCATCCATCACGGCCACCTGGTCGCCGCCAGCGAGGTGGCCGACCTGTTCAGCTTGGACGAAGTCGTGTTCGTGCCCACTGGCCAGCCGTGGCAGAAACGCGACCGCGTGGTCACCGCCGCCGAGGACAGGTATCTGATGACGGTGATCGCGACCGCGGCCAACCCGCGTTTCTCGGTCAGCCGCGTCGACATCGACCGTGGCGGCCCCACCTACACCAAGGACACATTGCGCGACCTCGGAGCACTCAACCCCGACGCCGACCTCTACTTCATCACCGGCGCTGACGCTCTCGGGTCGATCCTGTCCTGGCAGAACTGGGAGGACCTCTTCTCCATGGCACGGTTCGTCGGCGTCAATCGCCCCGGCTACGAACTGGACGGTGCGCACATCGCCGCAGCGATGAAGGAACTGCCCGCGGACTCGCTGAAGATCGTCGAGGTGCCCGCGTTGGCGATATCGTCGACCGACTGTCGCAGGCGCGCCGAGCTCGGCAGACCCATCTGGTACCTGGTTCCCGACGGCGTCGTGCAGTACGTCACCAAGCGCGGGTTGTATCCCGCGCACGCTCTAGCAACGGAGGACGGTAGGCCGTGACCGCATCCGAGGAATCCATCCACATGGCCACGATCGCCGCGCAGGCGGCCGTGGCCAAGCTCGCCGACGACGTCGTCGTCATCGACGTGTCCGGGCAACTCGTCATCACCGATTGCTTCGTCATCGCCTCGGCGAATAACGATCGTCAGGTGAACGCGATCGTCGACGAGGTCGAGGAGAAGATGCGGTTCGCCGGGTACAAACCCGCCCGACGGGAGGGCACCAGGGAGGGGCGCTGGGTGCTACTCGACTACGTCGACATCGTCGCGCACATCCAGCACCAGGACGAGCGCAACTACTACGCCCTCGACCGGCTGTGGCGGGATTGCCCGCTGGTCGCCGTGGACCTGGACGGTGCCGATGAGCCGCCCGCGGGGGAGACGGACACCGAATGAGGATTCGGCGCCTGGTGCTGCTGCGGCACGGCCAGACGGAGTACAACGCGAGTAACCGCATGCAGGGGCAGCTGGACACCGATCTGAGCGACCTCGGTCGTGATCAGGCGGCGGCTGCCGCGGAGGTGCTGGCCAAGCGCCAGCCGTTGGTCATCGTCTCCTCGGACCTGCGCCGCGCCTTCGACACCGCGACGACACTCGCCGAGCGGGCAGGCCTTCCGGTGGCCGTCGATACCAGGCTCCGCGAGACGCACCTCGGCGACTGGCAGGGCTTGACCCACTTCGAGGTGGACGACGTCGCACCGGGCGCACGGCTCGAGTGGCGCGACGATGCCCGCTGGGCGCCGCACGGCGGCGAGAGCCGTGTCGACGTGGCCGAACGCAGCATGCCGGTGGTGGAGGAGCTCGTCGCCGAACTGAGCGAGTGGGGCTCCGACGAGGCGGGGGACGCTTCCGACCGGCCCGTCGTCCTGGTGGCGCACGGCGGCTTGATCGCTGCGCTGACGGCCGCGCTGCTCGATCTGCCGGTGGACAACTGGCCCGTGCTCGGCGGCATGGGTAACGCGAGCTGGGTGCAGCTGTCAGGGCATTCCCCGAACGATGCGGCGGCGCAGGAGATCCGGTGGCGCCTCGACGTGTGGAACGCTTCGGCCCAGGTCGCCAACGATGTCCTCTGACCCTGTCCGCCGCACCCTGCTGGTGTTCTGCGACTCGCTGTCCTATTACGGCCCTACCGGGGGACTGCCTGCCGACGACCCTCGAATCTGGCCCAACATCGTTGCCTCGCAATTGGACTGGGACGTGGAACTGATCGGCCGGATCGGGTGGACGTGCCGTGACGTGTGGTGGGCCGCGATCCAGGATCCGCGGTCGTGGGCGTCGCTGCCCAGGGCGGGCGCGGTGATCTTCGCGACGTCGGGCATGGACTCCCTGCCGTCGCCGCTGCCCACTGCCGTGCGCGAGCTCATCCGCTACGTGCGGCCGCCGTGGTTGCGCCGGTGGGCCAGGGACGGATACGGCTGGTTGCAACCGCGGTTGTCACCGGTGGCGCGCCCCGCGCTGCCGGCCCACCTGAGCGTCGACTACCTCGAACAGACCCGCGCCGCGATCGACTTCAACCGGCCGGGCATCCCCATGGTGGCGTCGATTCCGTCGGTTCACGTCGCGGAGACCTACGGCAAGTCGCACCGCTGGCGTGATGCCACCGCAGCGGCGATCACCGAATGGGGGCGCCAGCACGACGTGCCGATCGTCGACCTGAAGGCCGCAGTGGGCGACGAGATCACCAGCGGCCGCGGCAATCCCGACGGCATCCATTGGAACTTCGAGGCCCATCGTGCGGTGGCCGACTCGATGATGAAGGGTCTTGCCGAGGCGGGAGTGACCACCGCGGGCTCCGGCGGCTGACCGTGGCCGTCACGGTGGTGACCGATTCGTCGGCCCGGCTGACCCCGGATGAACTGCAGAGGTGGGGGATCAGGCAGGTTCCGCTGCACGTGCTGATCGACGGCGTCGATCTGCGCGACGGCGTCGATGCGGTGCCCTACGACGTGCACGAGAGGGCGCACGTCACGACTGCCGGTGCCGCGCCTGCCGACCTGGCCGAGTGCTACCGCGAGGCGCTGGCCGACAGTGGTGGTGACGGCGTCGTCGCCGTGCACCTCTCGGCGGCGCTGTCGAGCACGTTCAGCTCGGCGGTTGGGGCGGCCCGCGAGTTCGGACCCGCAGTGCGCGTGGTGAATTCGCGATCCGCAGCGTCGGGCGTCGGCTTCGTCGCGGTGGCCGCGGCACGTTCGGCAGCTTCGGGCGACGACGTCGACGCGGTCGAGGCCGCGGCGAAGGCAGCCGTACCGCGTGGTCACGCATTCATCGTCGTGCAC
>NZ_JBOGDD010000712.1:0-2749 GCF_050701675.1 Mycobacterium sp.
CAGCGCCTCGTCGATTGATCACGTATTGAGCGGCTCGCGGTTGTCAACGCGCGGCGCGGCGAGTACCTTGTTTCGCCTCGTTTTCCGCCCGGACGCCGCCATGCCCCACTCGAAAAAGCAGATCCGCAACATCGCCATCGTCGCTCACGTCGACCACGGCAAGACGACCCTGGTCGACGCCATGCTCCGGCAGTCCGGTGCACTTTCGCACCGAGGCGACGATACGGTCGAGCGTTTGATGGACTCCGGTGACCTGGAGAAGGAAAAGGGCATCACCATCCTGGCGAAGAACACCGCCGTGCACCGCCAGCACCCGGACGGCAGCATGACGGTGATCAACGTCATCGACACCCCGGGTCACGCGGACTTCGGTGGCGAGGTCGAACGCGGTCTTTCGATGGTCGATGGCGTGTTGCTCCTCGTCGACGCCTCCGAGGGCCCGCTGCCGCAGACCCGCTTCGTGCTGCGCAAGGCGCTGGCCGCGCATCTGCCGGTGCTCCTGGTGGTCAACAAGACCGATCGTCCCGACGCCCGGATCGCCGAGGTCGTCTCGGAGAGCCACGATCTTCTGCTGGACGTGGCCACCGATCTCGACGACGAGGCACAGAAGGCCGCCGAACACGCCCTCGGCCTGCCGACGCTGTACGCGTCCGGGCGGGCCGGTATCGCCAGCCTGATCGAGCCCGCCAACGGCGAGAACCCGGAGGGCGAGAACCTCGACGCGCTCTTCGACGTGCTGCTCGAGCACATTCCGGCGCCGCTGGGCGATCCGGAAGCTCCCCTGCAGGCTCTGGTGACCAACCTCGACGCCTCGGCGTTCCTGGGTCGCCTCGCGCTGATCCGCATCTACAAGGGCAAGCTCCGCAAGGGGCAGACCGTCGCGTGGATGCGTGAGGTCGACGGCGTCCCCGTCGTGACCAACTCCAAGATCACCGAACTTCTGGCCACCGAGGGCGTCGACCGCCGTCCCACCGACGAGGCCATCGCAGGCGACATCGTCGCCGTGGCGGGTATGCCGGAGATCATGATCGGCGACACCCTCGCCGATCCCGAGCACGCGCACGCGCTTCCCCGCATCCACGTCGACGAGCCGGCGATCTCGGTCACCATCGGCACCAACACCTCGCCCCTGGCGGGCAAGGTGTCCGGGCACAAGTTGACGGCCCGGATGGTCAAGAACCGTTTGGACAGCGAATTGATCGGCAACGTGTCGATCAAGATCGTCGACATCGACCGGCCCGACGCGTGGGAGGTCCAGGGCCGCGGCGAGCTCGCGCTGGCCGTCCTCGTCGAGCAGATGCGCCGCGAAGGATTCGAGCTCACCGTCGGCAAGCCGCAGGTGGTCACCAAGACCATCGACGGCAAGCTGCACGAGCCGTACGAGGCCATGACGATCGACTGCCCCGACGAGTTCGTCGGCGCCATCACGCAGCTGATGGCGGGCCGCAAGGGCCGCATGGAGGAGATGGCCAACCACGCAGCGGGGTGGGTGCGGATGGACTTCATCGTGCCGAGCCGCGGGCTCATCGGCTTCCGCACCGACTTCCTCACGATCACCCGCGGCACGGGTATCGCCAATGCGGTGTTCGACGGCTACCGGCCGTGGGCGGGTGAGATCCGGGCACGCCACACCGGTTCACTGGTGTCCGACCGCACCGGCACGGTGACGCCGTTCGCGATGATCCAACTCTCGGATCGGGGCCAGTTCTTCGTCGAACCCGGCCAGGACACCTATGAGGGCCAGGTCGTCGGGATCAACCCGCGCGCCGAGGACCTCGACGTCAACGTCACGCGCGAGAAGAAGCTGACGAACATGCGGTCGGCGACGGCAGACGTCTTCGTGACCCTGGACAGGCCGCTGGAATTCGACCTCGAACAGGCCATGGAGTTCTGCGCGAACGACGAATGCGTCGAGGTGACCCCGGAATTCGTGCGGGTGCGCAAGGCGGAGCTGAACGCGACCACCCGGGCGCGCACCAAGGCGCGCGAGAAGACCCGCAACTGAGTTTGCATGTCGCCGGCCGTGGGCGGCTCCTTGAATGTCGCCGGCCGCATGCGGCTCCGGGTGCTGTCGATACCCTGAAGGGTGTGCCGACGAACTTGCGACGACTCGCCAGCATCGTCGCCTCGTTGACCTCGACGCTGTTGCTGATCGCCGCATGCACCGTCAGCCCGCCGCCCGCCCCGCAGAGCACCGAGACGACGCAGAGCACACCACCGCCGCCGCTGAAGGCGACGCAGATCATCATGGCCATCGACTCGATCGGCGCCGGGTTCAACCCACATCTGCTTTCGGACCAGTCGCCGGTGAACGCGGCCATCTCGTCATTGGTCCTGCCGAGCTCGTTCCGGCCGATACCCGACCCCGCGTCGTCGACGGGCTCGCGGTGGGAGCTCGACCCCACCCTGCTGGAGTCGGCTGACGTGACCAGCGAGGGTCCGTTCACCGTCACCTACAAGATCAGGCCGGAGGCGCAGTGGACGGACAACGCACCGATCGCGGCCGACGACTACTGGTATCTCTGGCGGCAGATGGTCAGTGCGCCGGGTGTCGTCGACCCCGCGGGCTATGACCTCATCACCGGCGTCCAGTCGGTCGACGGGGGCAAGACCGCCGTCGTCACGTTCTCCCAGCCGTACCCGGCATGGCGGGAGCTCTTCAACGACCTGCTGCCCGCGCACATCGTGAAGGACGTGCCCGGCGGATTCGCCGCCGGGCTGGTGCGGGCGCTTCCGGTGACCGGGGGTC
>NZ_JBOGDD010000713.1:0-3655 GCF_050701675.1 Mycobacterium sp.
CCGACGCATTGGTCGCGGCGTGGAAACGCGACCACGCCGACGGGGACGCAGTCTCGGAGCAGGCGCCGCCGTTGCCCGACACCGTCGACGGCGTCATGAGTCTGATCGAGGCCGGGTGGGACACCGACGTGGCCCGCCGCCCCCACGGGCAGCGCACCACCGTGGTGGTGCACCTCGACGTCGAACACCGCAACGCCGCGCTGCATCTGGGTCCGCTGCTGTCGGAGGACGACCGGCGCTACCTGCTCTGCGACGCTAGCTGTGAGGTGTGGTTCGAACGTCATGGTCGGGTCATCGGGTCGGGGCGGGAGACCCGCCAGATCAGTCGGCGGTTGCGTCGTGCACTCGAGCACCGCGACCGCTGCTGTGTGGTTCCCGGCTGTGGGGCCACCCGCGGTCTGCACGCTCACCACATCCGGGCCTGGGAGGACGGCGGGGCCACCGAGTTGGACAACCTGGTGCTGCTGTGTCCCTTTCATCACCGGCTGCATCATCGGGGCGGCATCACCATCACCGGACCCGCCCACCACCTCGTCGTCACCGACAACGCCGGCCGGCCACTGAGTGCGGGATCGTTCGCCCGCCCACCCACGCAACCCCCGCCCGCGGTCGCACACTATCGGGGACCGACCGGTGAACGCGCCGACTGGTGGTGGTACGACCCGTTCCAACCCCAACCACCTCCAACCGACAACTGACTGGTCGTCAAACCCGTTGGCAATGTTCGGCGTTCACGAGGGCGCGTTGATCAGCCGTCCGTGCGAGATCAGCGAAGCGGTCTGCTTGAGGCGCTGGGCGCGGATGCTCAAATCGTAGGTCTGCACGTGCGCGACCGCTGCGAACTTCCCGGCGAGATAGCGGTAGAGGTGCTCGACGTCGCGGCAGATGGCGATGGCCATCAGGTTGTTTCGGCCGCTGACGGCTGCCACCGACGCGATCTCGGCGTGCGCGGCGATTTGTCGTCCGACGCTCTCGAGGTGGGTCGGCGACGTCGTCAGCCATATCATCGCGTTGACGGCGAACCCGAGTCGCTGGGGAAGGATGTCGACGTCGTAGATGAGTGTGCCCGCGGCCTCGAGGGCGGTGAGGCGGCGTGCCACTCGCGCGGTGGACCAACCGGTGTGGTCGGCCAAACGCGCATGCGGCGCCCGGCCATCCGCGAAGAGCGCGTCGAAGAGCGCCTGGTCCTCCTCGGTCGGGCCGGCGGGCCCGGTGGTCGGCGGTGACTGGACGGACCGCTGCAGGATCCGACTGGTCTGTTCGACATCCAGGGTGTGACCGTAGGCGGTCCACGGTTCGGTGCCCGCCTCTCCGAACGTGTGCAACACCAGGTCGATGTCGAGATTGATCACCGACGTGGTGCGCGGCAGTCGCTGCAATAGCCCGTCGGATCCCTCGGCGAGGGGGGCTCGAACGACGCAGACCAGTTCACTCCAGCCCGAGAGGATGTTGGCGTGGGTGACCTCCGGTCGCCGAACCAACACTTCGGCGAGGCGGGGGATGTCGTCGGGCTTGGCGTGCACGCGGACCACCCACTGGGCATCGCCGTGCACCCGGGGGTTGAGCAGCCCCACCACGCGTAACGCCCCGTCGCGCCGCAGTCGGCGGTACCGGCGGGCGACCGTCTGTTCCTGGGCGCCGACGGTGTCGGCAATGAGGCGGAACGACGCGCGAGGAGAGAGCTGCAGTGCGTGAATGATCTGGCCGTCGAGCTCGTCGATCATGGGGATAACCCTACGCACTTCGAGCTTTAGAGATGATTCCTGATCATTTTTGGCGCATTGATGGCCGATCGACACGATGCACCGCCACTCTGGATCGCATGCGACTGACGGGCAACACCATCCTGATCACCGGGGGCGGCAGCGGAATCGGTGCTGGACTGGCCGCTGCGCTTCACGAAGGTGGCAATCGGGTGGTCGTCGCCGGGCGGCGTCGGGACGCATTGGACGCCGTCGTCCGCGCCCACCCCGGCATGGAATGCCTCCCGCTCGATCAGGGTGATCCAGACTGCGTCGACGCCTTCGCCGATCAGATCGTGCGGCGTCATCCAGAGTTGAACGTGCTGGTGAACAACGCTGGAATCATGGCAGCCGAGGATCTGTCCACACCCGATCTGAGCACGATCCGGGCGGTGTGTGCGACGAACCTGATCGGTCCGCTCCTGCTGACGTCGCGCCTGTTGCCCACGCTGAGGAGGCAGCCGCGGGCCGCGATCGTCAACGTCTCATCGGCGCTGGCCTTCGTGCCCATGGCCAGCCTTCCGACATACTCCGCCACCAAGGCGGCGTTGCACTCCTACACGGAATCGCTTCGCTTCCAATTGCGGGACAGCAGGATTCAGGTCATCGAAATTCCGCCGCCCAGGGTCTACACCGAGACCGGTGCGCAGGACGACGCGCACGGTGTGGCGGTCACCACCTTCGTCGACGAGACGATGGCGTTGCTCGCCGAGCAGCCTTCAGCCAGTGAGATCGTCGTCGAAACCGCCCGCCGACTGCGCTTTGCCGATCGCCGCGGTGAGTACGAAAGGGTTTACACCACAGTGAATCCCGACATCGAGAGAGGAACGTCATGAAGCTGGGAATTGGCTTGCCGAACCACGTCGCCGAAGTCAAGGGTCCGGCGATCGCCCATTGGGCTCGCCGTGCCGAGGAACGCGGATTCGAGTCCGTGACCACGATCGACCGGCTGATCTATCCCAGCCTCGACTCGATCATCTCTCTCGCGGTGGCAGCGGGCGCCACCGCGAACCTGGCACTGATCACCAACGTGCTGCTGGCGCCGCTGTATCCGCCCGTCCTGCTCGCCAAGCAGTTGGCTACCTTGGCTGAGGCCTCCGGTGACAGGTTGGTGCTAGGGGTCGCCGTCGGTGGTCGGGAGGACGACTATGCCGCCGCGGGAGTCGACTTCGGCGCTCGCGGCGAGCTTCTCGACGCCGCCACCCCGGTCTGGCGACGAGTCTGGGCGGGCGAGTCGGTCGACGGCGAGGTGTCGCTGTGCCCGTCACCGGTGACGATTCCGGTGCTGTTCGGAGGAAAGTCGAAGGCGACGCTGCGCCGTGCGACCACGCTCGGCGACGGGTGGGCGGCAGGTGCTGTGCGCGACTACGCGACGCAGTCGTCGTTTGCCGAGGAGATCCGGTCCGGATGGCAGAAGGCGGGTCGGGTGGGCCGTCCGACGATCCAGGCATCGCTGAACTTCGCTGTCGGCGACGACGCCGTCGTCGCCGAGGGGAGGCGCAATCTCGGCCGGTATTACGGCTTCACGCCCGAGTATTGCGCGCTGAGCGTGGCCGACATGGTAGCCACGCGTGACGACGCCCGCGATGCCGTGAGGCACTACCGTGACCTCGGTTTCGACCGATTGCTCTTCCATCCCGCCGTCGCAACGCCCGACCAGGTCGACCGCCTCGCCGACGCCGTGCTGTAGCGCGGGGGTTACCGCGCGAGCGCGGGACTGGCCAGGATGTCACCTGCCGTCACGGGGTCGGTGACCAGTCGGTTGAAGTATCCACCGCGGGCGCCCGCGATGACCGAGTCGACCTTCTCCTTGCTGACGGCGACAGCGATGGTCACCGGAATGTGGCGCAGCGCATCGAGTTCGATGGCGATGAGCCGTTCGCCGTCCTCGAAGTCGACCGCCATTCCCGTAC
>NZ_JBOGDD010000714.1:0-13392 GCF_050701675.1 Mycobacterium sp.
GCACCGGTGGATGCACACAAATCGCTGGGGGGTGGGGGGTCAGGTGGAGCGGCGCAGCGTCACCCGGTAGGTGTACTGCTCGGGCAGGAAGTGACTGACCGCCAGCTCGACGGGCGTGCCAGCTGCGTCGGAGTACAGACGGTCCACCCGCAGCATCGGATGCCCGTCATGACAACCGACCGCAGCCGCCACGTCGTCATCAGCCGGAGACACCGTGATCGATTGTGCGGCTTCGGCTATCGGCTCTCGCAGGTGCGGTTCGGTGAGCCCGATGATGGTGCTGGTGCTGACGGCGCCGTCGGCTACCTCGGGGCGCCCGAGCACGGTTCTGGCCACCGGGCCGGGCAGATGGACGCGGGTCAGCACGAAGGGGACGCCATCGTGGAGCCTGCGGAACACGACGGTGTAGACGACGTCGTCGACGAGTCGCAGTCGGCTGGCCGCATCGACGTCGACCCGGCGGCGAAGGCTCGAGATCACCTCCATCGTGGTGTCCTCGGACAGGCTCATCAGGTCCTCAATGGAGCCGAGCTGGCGCAGGTACCGGTGCCCAGCCAGGCATGCACCGTCGTGCGCGTAGGTGCCGCGGCCTGGCACCCGGTACACCGCGCCCTCGGCCACCAGATCCTGGAACGCGCGCCGCACCGTCTGCCGTGACAACCCGTGCTGCGCGACGAGCTCGGACTCGGTGGGCAGCCGGGCCCCGTCGCGATACACGCCGGCGGCGATGTCATCCCGAAGACGTTGGCGCAGCGTCTGATACGCCGGTGCTGCCCGCATGGTCAGATGCCGCCGCGGGCGACCAGCTGCCCCGCGATGACGTTGCGCTGGATCTCGTTGGTGCCCTCGCCGACGATCATCAGTGGCGCATCCCGGAAGTAGCGCTCGACGTCGTACTCGGTGGAATACCCGTAGCCGCCGTGGATCCGCACCGCGTTCAGTGCGATCTCCATGGCCGCCTCCGACGCGAACAGCTTCGCCATGCCCGCTTCCATGTCGGCTCGCTCACCGCTGTCGTAGCGGTCCGCCGCATACAGCGTGAGCTGGCGCGCCGCAGTCAGTTTGGTGGCCATGTCGGCGAGATAGTGCCCGATGGCCTGATGTTTCCAGATGGGCTGGCCGAAGCTCTCGCGGTCCTGCGCATATGCCAGGGCATCCTCCAGTGCTGCCGTCGCGACACCGAGCGCGCGGGACGCCACCTGGATGCGACCGGTCTCGAGCCCCTTCATCATCTGCCCGAAGCCCTTGCCCGGCTCGCCGCCGAGAAGGGCCGTCGCGGGTACCCGGTAATCGGAGAAGGAGAGTTCGCACGACTCGACGCCCTTGTAGCCGAGCTTCGGCAGATCCCTCGACACGGTGAGCCCCTCGCCGTGCTCCGCAAGCACGATCGAGATGCCCCGGTGCTTCGGCGTCGCGTCAGGGTCGGTCTTGCAGAGCAGCGCGATCAGCCCCGAGCGCCTCGCGTTGGAAATCCACGTCTTGGCGCCGTTGATCACCAGGTCCTCACCGTCGCGGCGGGCGACCGTGGTCATGGCCTGCAGGTCCGAACCCCCGCCGGGCTCGGTCAGCGCCATGGTTGCCCGTAGCTCGCCGGTGGCCATCGCGGGCAGATAATGCTGCTTCTGTTCGTCGGTGCCAAATAGGCCTAAGAGCTTCGCGACGACGGTGTGGCCGCCCATCGCCCCCGCCAGGCTCATCCAGCCCCGCGCGAGTTCCTGCGTCACCAGTACGTAGCACCGCGTCGACACCGGCGTGCCGCCGTACTCCTCGGGTACTGCCAACCCGAAGATCCCGATGCGCTTCATCTGGTCGATCCACGCCTCGGGATAGGAGTTGGCGTGCTCGACCTCGCGCACGGTGGGCTTGACGTCGCGCTCGATGAACGCGCGGACCGTCTCGACCAGCATGAGTTCTTCATCGTTCAGTTTCATGTACGGCCATATTGACACGCCGATCCCAGTACTGCCAGCATGTGGAGCTGTGACTTTGTACGGCCAAATATCGGGCGGCCCGTTCTTCGATGATCTGACGCGGGGTCAGGTGTTCGACTCGGCACCGTCGATGACGTTGACGCCAGGCACGGCCGCGGTGCATCAGTCGATCCTCGGGGACTCGATGCGGTTACCCCTGGATGCCGCGCTGACCCAGGCGGTCACGGGCGCTACCGCCGCGCTCGCCCACCCCGCGATGGTCAGCGACGTGGCGATCGGTCAGAGCACCGTGGCGACGCAGCGCGTCAAGGCCAATCTGTTCTACCGCGGCCTGAAGTACTTCCGGTTCCCGATCATCGGCGACACGCTCTACACCAGGACCGAAGTGGTTGGCCTGAAGCAGAATTCGGCCAAGCCAGGCCGTGCGCCCACCGGTTTGGCCGCGCTGCGGATGACGACCATCGACCAGGCCGACCGACTCGTCCTCGACTTCTACCGCTGCGCGATGCTGCCGTTGAGTCCGGATGCGCCGGACACCGGACACGCGGACGACCTCTCGACCATCGGGTCCGACCCGGCGGTGGGCGCCGATCCCACCGCCGACTGGGATGCCGAGGTCTTCCGCACGCGCGTACCGGGGCCGCACTTCGACGCCGACGTCGCGGGCGCGGTGCTGACGAGCACCGGTGACGTGGTCAGTAGCGCGCCGGAGCTGGCCAGGTTGAGCCTCAACATCGCTGCCACGCATCATGATTCGAGGGTGGGCGGCCGCCGGCTGGTGTACGGCGGGCACACCATCGGGCTGGCGCTGGCGCAGGCGACGCGACTGATACCCAATCTGGTCACCGTCCTTGGCTGGGAGTCCTGCGACCACACCGGACCCGTGCACGAGGACGACACGCTGTTCAGCGAACTGCACGTCGAGGCCGCGCAGCCGTTGCCAGACGGCCGTGGCGGGGTGCTGGCACTGCGATCGCTGGTGTTCGCGGTCCCAGGGGGGAGGGGAGCATCACCCGGTGAGCCCGACCGTCAGGTGTTGGACTGGAGGTTCAGCGCACTGCAGTTCTAGGTGCGGGGACAATGGGCTGGTGGATGTCGGAGTGGACGCGCTGCAGCGGGACTGGGGGGCCTCTGGACTGGCCCACCTGACCGGGTGGGCATCCGGTGGCGCCGACTTCTCCCGTGCCGCCGTCCTCGGCCACGCCAGGGCGACGGCCGACGAGCTCGATCGACGTCTCGGTGTCGCGGTGGACGCCGTCGAGCTGCTGGCCGGCCGGGCGGCACTGCTCGGGCTGGCGCGCCGCGGCCGGGTGTCTGCGGGCGGTGCGAGTCGCCTCATCGCCGCGCGCGACGGGTGGTGCGCGTTGACGCTGTCGCGGCCCGACGACGTCCATGCGGTACCCGCACTGGTGGAATCCGATGGGCCAGAGGATGATCCGTGGCCCGCAGTCGAGCGCTGGGCTTCCGGACGCACCGCAGCCGAGGTGGCCGCCCGCGCCAGGTTGCTCGGCCTGCCTGCGGCGGTGCTGGACGAGACCCCGCCCGCCGCGCCCGACGTGCGTCGCACCGGTCCGGCCGCGGCACCACGCGATCCGTCCGCGCTGTTGGTCGTCGACCTGTCCTCGATGTGGGCGGGCCCGCTGTGCGGGCACATGCTTCACCTGGCGGGGGCCACCGTCGTCAAGGTCGAGTCCAAGGCAAGGCCCGACGGGACCCGCGGCGGGCCGCCGGCCTTCTTCGACTGGATGAACGGTGGGAAGCTCTGCTACGAAGCCGATTTCGACGACAACCGGCGGCTCGGTGAGTTGCTCGCCGCGGCCGACGTCGTGATCGAGTCGTCGCGGCCTGCCGCGTTGCGTCACCGCCGCCTCGGTGCAGGTGACGTCGCGGCGCGAGACGGCCGGGTCTGGATACGGATCACCGGTCACGGTGCCGAAGGCGAGCGGGCGAACTGGACGGCGTTCGGCGACGACGCCGCAGTGGCGGGTGGACTGGTGGGCCGCAGCGCCGAGGGCCCCGTGTTCTGCGGCGACGCGATCGCCGATCCGCTCACCGGCATGCAGGCGGCGCTCTGCGTCGCCGAGTCCCTGGCCCGCGGGGGCGGCGAGGTCGTCGACGTCGCGATGGCTGCGGTCGCGGCGACCTATGCTTCGCTCGCCGTCGGAGCGACCGAGAGTGACCATCCCGCAAGCATTCCCAAGCCGCCCACGCTTAGGCTCTCGGCGGCAATCCCCGGGGCGGACAATGCCCACGTCGAGCGGCTCATCGCCGAACGGAGGCTCGCCCCGTGTTGATTCAGCATGCACAACTGCTCGACGGCACCGTGGTCGACGTCAGGGTGGGTCACCGCATCGACGAGGTGGCGTCACGGCTGACACCGGGCAGCGGAGAGTCGGTGCTGGACGCCTCAGGGCACACCCTGATCCCCGGGTTGCACGACCACCACGTCCACGTGCACTCCGCGGCGGCGGCCCTCGCGTCGGTGCGCGTGGGACCCAGGGAAGCCAACGACCGCAACGCACTTCGGGCTGCGCTGGCAACCGCGCACGTCGGTGACGACGGGTGGATCCGGGCCGTCGGGTATCACGAGACCGTGGCGGGCATGCTGGACCGGGTGTTGCTCGACGAGGTGTCGCCGCCGGTGCCGGTTCGTGTCCAGCATCGCAGTGGAGTTCTGTGGACGCTGAACTCCGCAGGCCTGACCCGAGTGGGCCTGCCCGACCATCCGGACGGTCGCCTGCGCAGTGCCGACCCGAGCTGGTCGGGAGCCTTGCAGCGACGCGAGACCGGACTCGCGGACGTCGGTCGCCGGCTCGCGTCGTATGGCGTCACCGGGGTCACAGACGCCACACCGGATCTCGGGGTCACCGACATGGTGAAGTTCGCCGAGTCATGCCGCCACGGTGAGCTCGCACAGCACGTGCACTGCCTGGCGCCGGGCAAGCGAATTCTGCACGACGACGGCCTCGACCTCGACGAGCTCAGCGCGTGGATTGCTGCCCGCCACGAGTCGGGTGGCGTCGTCGCCGTGCACTGCGTCACCGCGGCGCAGCTCGTCGTCACCATGGCCGCCCTGCGGACCGCAGGTCCCCGTCCGGGCGACCGCATCGAGCACGCCGCCGTCGTGCCCGACGACTGTCTGGCCGACCTCGCCGATCTCGGCGTCGTGGTGATCACGCAGCCCAACTTCGTCACCGAGCGGGGCGATCACTATCTCACCGACGTTCCGCGCGACGAGCATCACCAACTGTGGCGGGTGGCGTCCCTGCTGGCGGCGGGCATTCCCGTCGCGATGTCGACCGACTTTCCGTTCGGTGACTCCGACCCGTGGGCGGCGATGCGCGCCGCGGTGAGCCGGACCACCTCGTCGGGGACGGTCCTCGGCAGGCCGGAACGCGTCGACGCCTGCACCGCACTCGCGATGTTCCTGGGAACCGCCGAGCACCCCGCCCGGCCCCGCTCGGTCACACCGGGTGAACCCGCCGACCTGTGCGTGCTCGCGGCGGACCCCGATGAGGTTCTGCGCGAGTTGGACGCCGACATGGTCGCCGCCACCGTCATCGAGGGTCGCGTGATATTCGAGCAGGCGTGAATATCGGCGGGGATTCCGGCGTTTGGAGTGGCATGCAACGTATTTGGTTCATCACCGGTTCGTCGCGCGGTTTCGGCCGCGCGTTGGTTCGTGCCGCGCTCGAGGCGGGTGACGGGGTCGCGGCCACCGCGCGTCGTCCCGGACAGCTCGGCGATCTCGTCGAGGAATTCGGTGACCGAATACTGCCGCTGGCCCTCGACGTCACCGACGCGTCGGCGGCCGCAGAGGCGATCGAGGCCGCGCGGCAACGGTTCGGGCGTATCGACGTGGTGGTCAACAACGCCGGGTACGCCAACGTCGCTCCGATCGAGACGGCGGACGACGAGGACTTCCGGGCACAGTTCGAGACCAACTTCTGGGGCGTCTACAACGTGTCGAAGGCTGCGATCCCGGTGCTACGAGAACTGGGCGGCGGCTTGATCATTCAGTTCTCGTCGATGGGTGGGCGGGTCGGTGGTTCGGCAGGCGTGGCGTCTTATCAGGCGGCGAAGTTCGCCATCGACGGTTTCTCGCGCGTCCTTCAGGTGGAGACGGCGCCGTTCGGCGTGAAGGTGCTCGTCGTGGAACCCAGCGGATTCGCGACCGATTGGGCGGGTTCGTCGATGGCCGTCGCCGACGTCCCCGATGGCTACGCCGACACCGTCGGGGCGATGAGCCAGGTTCGCCGGAGCGACGCCATCACCGCCGGCGACCCGGCCCGAGCCGCGGAGATCCTGGTCCGCATGTCACGGCACGAGGACGTCCCCTATCACCTGCCTCTCGGCGTCAACGCCGCCGAGGGGTCGATCCGGCTGGACGAGCGGTTGCTCGCCGATGACCTCAAGTGGCGAGCCGTGAGCCGGTCGGCCGACTTCGCCGAGCCCTACCCCGTGGAATTCCCGCCGGCGGTCTGAGCATTCGGAAATGGAGGTCGCCGTCGGCGACGGCTTCAGGCGTCGGCCGATTGCATCTGCGTGAAGGTTCGACGCAACCAATCGGTCTGGGTGGCGAAGAAGTCCTGCGACACCGCGGCCTTCGCCGCGACGCCGTCGAAGCCGTGGAACGCCCCCGGCACGACTTCGACCTCGCACGGCACGCCGGCCGTCCTGAGGCGTTCGGCGTAGGCCAGGTCTTCGTCGTGGAAGAGGTCGAGGGTGCCGACGCCGATCCAGGCCGGCGGTAGGCCGCTGAGATCGTCGCGACGGGCGGGCACCGCGACATTCGGGTCGGCGTCCCCCAGATAGCTGGTCCAGCCGTAGACGTTGGTCGACTGCGTCCACAGTCGATGGTTGGGGTCGTCGAGGCCGGGCTGCGTCCCCGACCTGTCGTCGAGCATCGGGTACACCAGCAGTTGCGCCGCGAGGTCCACCTCACCCCTGTCGCGCGCCAGCAGCGCGAGCGCGGCGGCCAGACCGCCGCCCGCACTGGCGCCGCCGATCGCCACCTTGGTGGGGTCGACGGCGGGCAGCTCGGCCAGCCAGGTGAGCGCGGCGTAGCAGTCCTCGAGCGGGATGGGATACGGGTATTCGGGTGCCAGCCGGTAGTCGACGGCCGCCACCGTGACGCCGAGCTGGCGGGCGAACCGGCGGCAGACGGCGTCGTCCATCGCAGCGTTGCCGATGAGATACCCGCCACCGTGGATCCACAGCAGCCCGGGCCCGGCTCCACTCGCCCCGGGTGGCCGGTGCAGGCGGACGCGCGCCCCGGATGCCGTCGTCAGGACCTCGACGTCGTCGGGCGTGCGCCTGCCCATCAGACGCAGGGCTCCGCGGATCAGGGACACCGAGTACGGGGTGACGATCCGGCGGGGGGTGAAGCGGGCGTTGCGTGCCAGATCGGGATGAAAGTCGACCACCCGCCCGACCCTACCCATGCCCGCGAGATCCATGTCCGGCGTGCTCAGTCGCGGTCGTTGAGAATCGCCTCGAACGCCACCCGGTCGCCGCGGTAGAGCGAGCGCACCACTTCGATCGGTCGGCCCTCGGTGTCCAGCGACCGCCGGTTCAGCCGCAGCATCGGCATGGCGGTCGTCGACTCGAGCAGCGCCGCCTCCCGTGGGGATGCCAGCACCGTCTCGACCCGCTCGACCGCCGATCCGAAGTGCACACCCGTCGCTCGGATCGCCGCGTACAGCGACGTCGTCGGATCGAACGTCTCGGTGAATTGCCTGAAGCGGTGCACGGGCAGGTAAGTGCTCTCGAGCCCGATCCGCTGTCCGTCGGCGAGCAGCACGCGCTCGAGGTGCATGACGGCCTTCCCGTCGGTGACGTCGAGAGCCGCCGCCAGTTCCTGGGTCGCCACGACGTCTTCCCAGGCCACCAGGAGCCGGCCCGGCTTGCGCCCCATTCGAAGCGCGCCCTCAGTGTAGGACTTCAGCGAAAGTGGCTGCACCAGTTTTGGTTTCGATACCACGGTGCCGCGGCCGCGGCGCTCGATGCGCCCTTCGACCAATAGTTCGTGCAATGCCTGCCGGAGGGTCTCGCGGGCGACGCCGAAGCGCAGGGCCAGTTCGCGCTCGGGCGGGAACGCGTCGCCCTCGACGAGACCGTCGAGTAGCTCGTCGAGCGCCGTGCGGATCGCGTGCGGTTTGCTCACGGCGACAGCCGTTGTCGCATAACCCGTTCCGCGATGGCCAGCACGTCATCGATTGTCGCACCCACCGCAATAGGGTCCTTGGCGGCGTCGTCGTAGCGCCGCAGAGCCACGGCGTCGGGCCACCACGGATGCGCGACGAGCGCCTGGTCTACCCCGGCCCCACCCTGAGCGTGCAGGGACAGCACCGACGTCGGCGTCAGGGCCGATCCGTACTCGGGGTCGGTGGCCACCAGGAATCGCTTGGCGGCGACGTGCTGACCCGCCAACCACCCGACCCGCTCCCCGAATCGCGGTGTCAGCCACCGCAGGGCCGTCTCGTCGTGTCGTTCCGCCGCGGACGGGTCGAACTTCGGACTGTGCGCCAGGTCGTGCAGAGCGGCGGCGAGCACCAGTTCGTCGTCGGCCCCGTCGTCGATGGCGCGGGCGGCTGACTGGAGGGCGTGGTCGAGTTCGTCGACGGTCTCCTCATCCCACACGCCACGCAGCGACGTCAGGAGAGCGGCGGTTTCAGCGAGCGGATTCATCGCCTGCAGCTTACCCTTAATTGGTCTATACCAATTGTTAACCTGCTGTTACGCCACGCATCACCGGGGCTTCGGCAGGCCGTATCCCCGAGTCTGAAGGGTCACTGACCATGCGTGTGACGATCATCGGCGGCGGCATCCTCGGGACTGCCCACGCCTTGGAGGCGGTCCAACGGGGCCATCGCGTCATCCAACTCGAACGCGAGGTCGAGGCCCGCGGCGCGACCGTCCGCAATTTCGGACTGGTCTGGGTGTCCGGCCGGGCCGGAAGCGAGCTCGGCGTTACCCTTCGGTCCCGCGAACTGTGGGAGCAGATCGGCGCCCGCATCCCCGGGGTCGGCTTCCGTCCGGCGGGCTCCCTGACGCTGCTGCGCACCCCGCGCGAGATCGCAGTCGCCGAACAGGCCGTCGCGCGTGATGACGCCGACGCCAGGGGCTTTCAACTGCTCGATCAGGACCAGGCCCGAGCCATCAACCCGGCGCTGCGCGGGAAATTCCTTGCTGCTCTGCACTGTTCGCGGGACGGCGCCGTGGAGTCCCGCCAGGCAATGCCCGCGATCCGCGCCCACCTCGACGCCACCGGGCGGTACGAGTTCGTGCCTGGCACCGAGGCCAGGTCCGTCGACGGCACCGTGGTGCGCGACGACCGCGGCAGGAGATACGAAGCCGACCTCGTGCTCATCTGTCCCGGTGCCGCCCACGGCGGACTGACCAGGGAGGTCGCGGGCGACCTGCCGGTGCGGCGTGTCCGGCTGCAGATGATGCAGACGGACCCGCTCGACGAGCCGCTCACCACCGCGATCGCCGACGGTGACAGCTTCCGCTACTACCCGGGTTTTGCGGGCAGTGCGCTGGATGAGTTGCGGGCCAACGAACCTCAGGATCCGGTGGCGGCCGCCGAACGGATGCAGCTGCTCTGTGTCCAGCGCCTGCACGGTGGGCTCACCATCGGCGACACCCACTCCTACGACGAGCCCTTCGCCTTCGACGTCGACGACGCGCCGTACGACTATCTCGTCGCACTCGTCGAAGAGTTCCTCGGCCGACCGTTGCCCCCCGTCCGTCGTCGGTGGGCTGGCGTGTACAGCCAGTGCGTCGATCCCGGCCAGCTGGTGTCCCGCACTGCCGCAGGCGACGGGGTGTGGGTGATCACTGGCCCGGGTGGGCGCGGTATGACGCTGGGACCCGCGATCGCCGAACAGACCGCCGACCTGATCGCGCTATGAGAGGTAAGTCGTTGCCCAACGATCACATTCAAGTCGCCGTGCTGGACATGGCGGGAACTATCGTCGCCGACGACGGGCTGGTGGTCGGCTCGTTCGAGGCCGCCGCGACCGCCGCAGGCCTGCCAGAGGGCGGCGCCGAGCGCGAGCGCGCCCGCCGCTACGTCCTCGACACCATGGGACAGTCCAAGATCGTCGTCTTCCGCACCCTGTTCGGCACCGAGGATCTCGCGCAACGGGCCAACGCCGCGTTCGAGAGCGCCTACGAGGCGGCGATCGACGACGGTCGGGCCACGCCCATCGACGGTGCGGCCGACGCCATCACCCGGTTGCGCGACGCCGGTGTCCGGGTCGCGCTGACGACCGGCTTCAGTCGCGCCACGCAGGGGAAGCTGCTCGCGGCGCTGGGCTGGCAGTCGGTGGCCGACCTAGTGCTCACCCCCGGCGACGGCGTGCGTGGGCGTCCGTACCCGGACCTGATCCTCACCGCGCTGATGCGCCTAGGGGCCGACTCGGTGCGCAACGTCGCCGCCCTCGGTGACACCAGCAGTGACGTCGACAGCGCCCTGCGGGCCGGATGTGCAATCGCCGCAGGCACTCTCACCGGCGCTCACGACGAGCGGCAGCTGCGGGAGGCGGGCGCCACCCATGTGGTGCCGACGGTCTCCGACTTCGCCGACCTGATTCTCACTACGAACGAGGACTGAATGATGAAACTCCGCAAGACCATGGCGGCCGTCGCGATCGTCGCAGCATCCGTCACGTTGACCGCATGCGGCGGCACCGGATCCTCGGGTTCTGGCAGCGGCGAGACCGTCACGGTGTACAGCGCGGACGGGCTCGCCACCTGGTACAAGCCCCAGTTCGACGCGTTCACCAAGAGCACCGGCATCAACGTCAACATCGTCGAAGCCGGGTCCGGCGAGGTGGTTTCGCGCGTCGAGAAGGAGCAGTCCAACCCGCAGGCCGACCTTCTGGTGACCCTGCCGCCGTTCATCCAGAAGGCGGACCAGTCCGGTCTGCTGCAGCCCAGCGGCGTTGACACCGGGGGTATCGCGCCCGCGCAGGTTGGTCCTAGCGGCAACTATCTGCCGATCGTGGACAACGCACTGAGCTTCATCGCCAACCCCGACGCCAACCCGAAGCCCGTCACCTGGAACGACCTGCTCGCGCCGGAATACAAGGGCAAGCTGCAGTATTCGACGCCGGGGCAGGCCGGTGACGGCACCGCGGTCCTGGTCCTCCTGCAGCATCTGATGGGCAAGCCTGCGGCACTGGATTACCTGGGCAAGCTGCAGGCGAACAACGTCGGGCCGTCCTCGTCGACCGGCAAGCTGCAACCCAAGGTGAGCAACGGCGAACTCCTGGTGGCCAACGGCGACGTGCAGATGAACCTCGGCTCGATCAAGGACGACGGGTCGAAGTTCGACGTCTTCATCCCCGCTTCCCCCGACGGGAAGAAGACCACCGTCTCGCTGCCGTACGTCGGGGGCGTCACCAAGGGCGCCCCGCACGCCGATGGCGCAAAGAAGCTGCTGGCGTTCCTCGTCTCGGAGGACGTGCAGAAGACAGTGGCCCCGGACGCGCTCGGTATCCCGGTACTGCAGTCGCTGGTCGCGTCATCGGAGGGCGCGGCCGGACCGAACACTCCCGCAGGCGTTTTGGCGGGCGTCGACGTATGGGTGCCGGACTGGAACGCCGTCCTGGCCGAGCTCGACACCGACGTCGCCGCGTACCAGAAGGTCACCGGTAGCTGACCATGGCCGAGACGAGGTTGAATCGAACGACGGCCGCGGTCGACGGTCGTGACGTGGCGGTCACCGAAGACGGCCTGCCCGCCATCACCTTCGATAGGGTCGGCGTGGCCTACGGTCGCGCCAAGAAGGCGACCAATGCGCTGATCGACTTCAACCTTCGGGTCTCTGCCGGTGAGACCGTCGCCCTGCTCGGCCCAAGCGGGTCGGGCAAGTCCACCGCGCTCAACGCGCTCGCGGGCTTCGTGCGCCCGACGACGGGAGCGGTCCGACTCGGCGACCGAGACGTCACCGACCTTCCGCCCGCCAAGCGGGGGATCGGGGTGGTTCTGCAGTCCTACGCGCTGTTCCCGCACATGCGGGTGGCCGACAACGTCGCCTTCGGACTCAGGTCGCAGCGGGTTCGCCGCGGTGAGGTCGGGCCAAGGGTCGCCGAGGCACTGGACATGGTCGGCATGTCGGCGTACGGAAAGCGTTTGCCCCGTGAGCTTTCCGGCGGCCAGCAGCAGCGCATCGCCATCGCACGGGCGCTGGCGATCCGGCCGAGGGTGCTTCTGCTCGACGAGCCGTTGGCCGCATTGGACGCGCAGCTGCGGCAGTCGATGCTCACCGAGTTGCAACGACTCAAGGAAGCGCTGCCCGACACCGCGATGCTGTACGTGACGCACGACCAGACCGAAGCCCTTGCCCTCGCAGACCGGATCGTGGTCATGAACGACGCGCGCCTGATGGACGTGGACACCGCCGAGAACCTCTGGAAGCGTCCGCCGAGCAGCTTCACGGCCGCCTTCCTCGGTGGGGCCAACCTGATTCCCTGCACGGTCGGCCGGGTGATCGGCACGTCGGCGCTGGTGAGCTTCGCGCACAAGACGGTCGCCGCCGAGGCGCCACAGCCGGCAGTCGGCCGGATCGACTGGGCGCCTGGGTCGAAGGCGCTGTTGTGCATTAGGCCGCATGCCGTGAAGATCGTCGGCCTCGGTGACCGGGATGCCCTGCGCGCGACCGTGAATGCCGCGGTGTGGCGTGGCGCCAACACCCGACTGGTGGTGTCGGTGCACGGGCTGCCCGATCAGCTCATCGACGTCGACGTGCCAGGAGCGACGCAGTTCGACACCGGCACCGAGATCGGACTGCGCTTCCCCGAGCCGGCGGGCGTGCTGGTGCAGGCCTCGCCGTGACGACGCTGCTCGATCCGCAAGCGGACGCGCCCCCGACGCAGGCCCCGCCGAGGTCGCGGGCCGCGTGGTGGGCGGTACCGCCGTTGGTCATCGTGCTGCTCTTCGCGGTGTACCCGTTGCTCAGGGTCTGCCTGGAGTCGACGAAAGGCGTTGGTGAAGAAGGTGGTTGGTCGACCTGGATGACAGTGCTGTCGTCGGAGGCCTTCCGCGACGCCCTGTGGCGTACCGTGGCGATCGCTGCGGCGTCGACCGCGGGATGCCTGCTCCTCGGTACCTTCCTGGCGATCGTCCTGGCGTTCGTGCCGTTCCCTGGCAATCACCTCGTCGGTCGCCTCATCGACACGGTGCTCGCGCTGCCGTCGTTCCTCATCACCCTGGCGTTCACGTTCCTCTACGGCACCGCGGGCGCAGTCAACGCCGCGATTGCGGGAGCCACGGGCGGCGGGGCGCCCGCCATCGACTTCCTCTACACGCCCGCCGGGGTGATCGCCGCGGAGATCACGTTCTTCACGCCGTTCGTCATCCGGCCGCTGCTTGCGTCTTTCTCGGTGCTGCCGAGGGCGCAACTGGACGTCGCGGCCAGCCTCGGCGCCTCACCGCTGCGGGTGCTGCGAGC
>NZ_JBOGDD010000715.1:0-5754 GCF_050701675.1 Mycobacterium sp.
TACCGCCCGTCACCAGCGCGCGTTTGCCGGTCAAGGCGAAGGTGTCGAGAACAGTCATGTGCTTACTCCGTTTCTGAACAGATGCGTAATACGTTCGATGCGTCGGGCTTTCGTCAGTCGCCGCCGCGGAATCTACGGCCCGCCAACCCGTTCAGCAACGCGGACAGGATGAGGACCACACCGAGCGCCAGCAGTTGGAATTGCGTGCCGGTGTTGCCCACGAAATAGAGGATGATGCCTGCGTTGAGCCACACGATCAGGACCGTGGCGAGAAGGACGCCCGCCAGGCGGCCGATGCCACCGGTGATCGCGACTCCCCCGAGCACCGCGATGGTGATCGCAGGCAGCGCAAGGCCGTTGCCGGAGGTTCCGGCGTCGGGTCGGGCCGAGGCGAACTCCGCGGTGATGTAGACCGCGACGAGGCCCGATAGGACCCCGGACAGCACGTAGGCGCGCATTCGGGTACCTGCGACGTCGAGACCCGCCCATCGCGCGGCGACGTCGTTCGTCCCGACGGCGTACAGCCTGCGCCCGAACGTGCCGCGCCCCAATGCGAGCCAGAGCACGACGAGTACGGGAAGGAGGAAGGTGAACACACCCAGTGGCACGTCGGGGATGTAATCACCGATGATTGGCACCCGGACCGAGCCGGTCAGCGTGTAGAGGTCTTGAATCTGGGCGCTGTTGATGGGTTTCTGGTCGTTGATGACCAACGCGATCGACCGGTAGGCGTAGTAGGTGGCAAGCGTTGCGATGAGGGCAGGAAAGCCGATGCGGGCGACGAGGAATCCATTGATCGCCCCCAGAATTGCACCGGCGACCACGGCCAGCACGACGGCAGCCAACAGCGGCCAGCCCCACTTGCCGTAGGCGAACCCGAAGATCATCCCGACCAGCGACACCATGGCGCCGACGGAGAGGTCGATCCCGCCACGGCCGGACACGATGACCACGAGTTCGGCGAATCCCAGCAGCGCCAACGGGACCGCGTCGATGAGGCTGGCCGACATGTAGTCGAAGTCGTATGCGCCAGTGAGGTATCCGTTGGCGCTCATGTAGATCAGCCACGCGACGACGATGACGATGAGCACGGCGAGCAGCACGATCCGCTGTGTCAGTATCGCTTCCCAGATCCGGTCGATCCGCCTGCGGGCGGCTGGCTCGTCGACCGCGGGCGCGGAGGCCTCGACGCTCATCGTGTCCTCCTCGCGCGTCGGCGCAAGAGATCCGTCCCGACGGCAACGACGATGAAGACGCCGACGAACAGGTAGGACAGCTGCGAGGGCCAACCCAATTGCGTCACCCCGGATTTCACGGTTTGAACGAGCAGTGCGCCGAGAATCGTGCCGAGTACCGAGCCGCGCCCGCCCATGATCGAGGTGCCCCCGATGACCACCGCGGCGATGACGGCGAGCTCCTGGCCGGACCCCACGGACTGGTCGAGGCTCGAGGTGCCCTTCGCCAGGGTGAAGATGGATCCGAGTCCGACGAGCACGCCGGTGATGATGTAGGCGACCAGGATGCGTCGTTGCACCCTGATTCCGGCCAGTCGCGCGGCGACCGGGTCGCCGCCCACCCCGAAGAAGTGACGCCCGCCGGGAGTGTGGCGCAGATACCACCACGCGATGGCGGCGAGGACGACGGTGATCGCGAAGCTGTGCGGGACGTCGAACGTGCGACCGTCGACGCCGCGGCCGAACCAGGCCAGCGTGTTCGGCATCCCGCTGATGGGTTGCGAGGCGAAGATCTGCAGACCGACGAACAGAAACAGATTCGCCGTGCCGAAGGTGATGATGATGGCGTGCACGCGCCCATAGGCGATGAGTACGCCATTGACCAGGCCGAGGACCGCGCCGGTGGCCAGCGCCACCACCAAACACCAGACCAGTGGCAGAGATTGGTCGCGCATGAGCTTGGCGGTCACGACGGAGCACACCATGATCGCGCCGCCGACGGACACGTCGATGCCGCCGGTGATGATCACGAACGTCATGCCGATGCCGATCAACGCCACCGGAGAGAACTCGACGAGTAGCGGGATGACCGAGCCGGCACTGAGGAACGCCGGTGTGGCCAACGCCAGCGCGATCCAGAGCACGACCAGGACTGCGATCAGGGCGATCTCGGCGGGCGTCACCGGTGAGGGCAGCACCCGGCCCCGGGTGCGCACCGGCGCGGCGCTCGACGCCGCATTGGGATCGATCGCGACGCTCATGGGTTGGCCCCTCCTTCCTGATCCCCTGCGGCTGCGGCCAGGACGTCGACTTGCCTTGCGTCGGGCCCGAACTCCGCGGCGATGGTTCCCGCGCGCACCACCAGGAGCCGATCGGTGATTCGCAGCGCCTCCTGAAGGTCAGAGGTCACGACGAGGACCGCCGTGCCGTTGTCGGCGAGGTCGGTGATGATGCGGTGGATCTCCTCCTTGGCGCCGATGTCGACACCTTGAGTTGGCTCGGCCAGCAGCAATAGCTTGGGCCGCTCGACGAGCTGTCGGGCCAGCATCACCTTCTGTGCGTTGCCGCCGGAAAGGGTTCCGACGGGCTGGTTTTCGTCCGACGCCCGCACCGAGAGCCGCCCCATCAGATCCTTGACCACCGTGCGTTCCTTGCGCCGGTCCACGAACGCCCGGCCCACCGAGAGGCGCTGCAGATGACCGATCGACACGTTGAACGCGATGGATTGGAAGGAGAACATGCCCTCGGTCTTGCGGTTGGCGGGCAGCAACGCGATTCCGGCCCGCTCGGCCTGTCGTGGTGTGCGCGGGGCGATGGTGCGTCCTTCGAGGACGATGTCGCCCGCACTGGTCTTGGCCAGCCCGTGGATGCACTCGGCGATCTCGGCGACGCCGGAACCGACCAGTCCGTAGAGCCCGAGGATCTCTCCAGAGCGCAGCTGCAGGCTCACGTCGTGGAAGGAACCGGCCCTGGCGAGCGACTTCAGCTCCAGGACGGGCTCCCCCTGCGGTGCGGTCCGCGGGCCCGATTGCTCGGAGAGGGCCTCTCCCACCATCAGTTCGGCCATCCGCCGTACCGACATCTCCCCGATCGGATGAGTACCGATGGTGCTGCCGTCGCGCATGATGGTGACCTGGTCGGCGATCTTGACCACTTCGTCGAGCCGGTGGGAGATGTAGACGATCGCGACGCCGTCGTCGGCGAGTCGGCGAATGATGCCGAACAACACCTCGATCTCGGCGTCAGTCAGGATGGCCGACGGCTCGTCCAGGATGAGGATGCCGCATTTGCCGGCCAGGGCCTTGGCGATCGACACCTGCTGCTGGGTGGCGACCGACAAGTTCCCGACGGTGGCGGTGGCCAGCTTGGCGGGAAGGCCGAGGGCTTCGAGCAACCCGACGACGCGTTCATTCTGCGCGGCCCAGTCGACGCGTCCACGTGTGACGATCTCGCGACCCATGAAGACGTTCTCGGCGACGGTGAGCTCGGCGAACAATTGCGGTTCTTGATACACCGTGGCGATGCCCAGCGCGATCGCATCGACGGTCGAGGTGATCGACACCGGCTGACCGTCGTAGCTGACGGTGCCTGCGTCCGGGATGGTGGCGCCCGAGACGATCTTGATCAGCGTGGACTTTCCTGCGCCGTTCTCCCCCACCAGGGCGTGGACCTGCCCTGGCCGAAGTTCGAAGTCGGCGTGCCTGATCGCCTTGACCGCGCCGTAGCTCTTGGCGACTCCGGTGAGTGTGAGTCGCGGGTCCTCCGGCATGAGGTCTCCGGTCCCGCGGTCAGTAGTTGAACTGATCGACGTTCTCGGTGGTGATCAGCAAGGGGTCACCGAGCACCAAGGTCTTGCTTGCCTCGTCCCACTTCACGTCAGGCATCTGGTCGCTGACCTTGTTGGTCGCCTCGAACGTCTTTCCCTTGGCTAGCTGCTCGCCGGCCCAGGCCGTCAGGTAGCCCAGGTTCTGCACGTTCCACAGGATCGAGCCGGACGACGATCCGTCGGCCAGATACGGCTTCATCGACTTCGGCGTGCCGATCCCGACGGTGAAGACCTGCCCGATCTTGCCTGCGTCCTTGACTGCCTGGGCAACGCCGACGGCGGACGTCGTGCACTGTCCCAGCAGCCCCTTGAGGTCGGGGTGTGCGCTCATCAGGTCGGTGGACATCTGGGTGCCCTTGGCCTGATCCTCGCCCGAGTACACGACGTCGACCAGCTCGGCCTCCGGGTACTTCTCCGATACATAGGCCTTCTCGGCGGCGATCCAGGAGTTCAGGTTTTCCGCCGTCTCGCCGCAGGACACGATGGCCCACTTGCCCTTTCCGCCCATCGCCTTCATGAGCGTCTCGGCGGTGGTGGTGCCGATGCCCTCGGCGGTGGCTTGGTTGACGAACGCCTCGCGGACCGAGTTGGGGGCGTCGGTGTCGGCGGTCAGGACCTTGATGCCGGCGTCCTGGGCCTGCTTCATCAGCGGCGCCATGGAGTCGGGATCGTTGGGCGCGATCACCAGCGCGTCGACCTTCTGCTGGATGAAGGACCGCACGATCTGAGCCTGTGCGGCCGCGTCGGCTGAGGTGGGCCCCTGGTAGAGCCACTCGATGTCACCGAAGTCGTTCGCCGCCTGCTTGGCGCCGGTGTCCATCGCCTCGAAGTACGGGGATCCCTGCAATTTCGGCACGAACGCCACCTTGACCTTCTCGCCGGACGCGCCTGCGCCTTCCGACGCGCTGGCGCCGCCCGAGGTCGCGGGGGTGTTCTCATTCTTCTTGGTGCACCCGCCGGTGACCATCGCGATGGCCAACACCACGCTGATCGCACCGACGAATCGCTGGGAAATCGCCATCGACTTCTCCTTCGGCCCTAGCTCGAGGATCACGTGCCAACGCCCGTCTGACGTCGACTACGCGCACCTCGTCGAGACCGGCCCGGAGAGGCGAACACCCGACGCGTCCGTTTCATATATCGAACTCAGCGTCGAGTGATGAAACACACACTAGGCACCCCCTCGTGACCTTGTCAACAATGCGGATGTACTTCTGCCCCAGCACGTTTGCACTTCGGACATTTCAGGTTTCGTCCTCATCTCCGAGTGGTGAAACGCCGCGCAACGGTGAGCGCCGGTCATCGGCGTTTGCGCATCGATTACCCTGAGTCGGATGTCGGACCCAGCAGCCGGGGCCAATGACACACGCGCGCGCCGCGAACGGGGACGTGTCCCCGCACTGACGCGCGCGGCGACCGTGCTGCAAGCCATTTGCGACGCCGGCCACCCGATGGCACTTGCCGAGCTGGCTCAACTGACCGGTCTTCCCAAGAGCAGCGTCATGGGCATCTGCCATGCCCTGACTCAGGAAAGTCTGCTCGCCCGCGGGGTCGACGGCACGTACGCGCTGGGCGCCCGCGTCTTCGAACTGGCGTCGGCGGCTCGGGCGCAACCCGGCCCGGTTCACGACATCGGATTCAGCTACCCCGTCGACGAAAGCTTCTTCATCGCCGAGATCAACGCCCTGCGCGCAGAGGCCGCCAGGCTCGGTGCCCTGCTGCACGTGCACACCGCCAAGGAGGACAAGGAGATTCAATCCCGCCAGATCCTCGACTTCGTCGATGCCGGGCTCGACCTGATCCTGATCGAGCCGGTGGCAACCGAAGGTCTGGAGGATGCCTGCGCCCGAGCTCGCGCAGCCCGGATCCCCGTCGTCGCCATCGGTTCGGCCGTCAGCGGTGCCGACGCCGTCGTGGCGACGGACAACACGAAGGCAGGCTCCCTGGCCGGGGCGGCGTTGGCCAACGCGCTGG
>NZ_JBOGDD010000716.1:0-6160 GCF_050701675.1 Mycobacterium sp.
CCCCAGTCTTGGGCCTTCAGGCCCGCCTCCTCCTCGAGCTCCCGCGCGGCACTCACGGCCGGAGGCTCACCGCCGATGTCGAGCAGGCCGGCGGGGAGCTCCCACAACCGTCGACCCACCGGGTGGCGGTACTGGTAGATCAGCGCGACGTTGTTGCTCTCGTCCATTGCGACGATCCCGACCGCGCCGTAGTGCTCGACGACCTCGCGTCGCGCCGTCCCACCGCCGGGCATGCTCACTTCGTCGGCCCTGAGCGCGAAGATCTTTCCGACGTAGAGGGTTTCGCTGTCGACCGTCGCGAACTCATGGTCAGCCACGGCGCACGGGCTCTGACACTTCGGCGCCGTTGGACCGCTGGGTCGCGAGCTCGACCGGCAACCTCTCCTCGGCCTTGTAATCGAGAGCCGCGCCGACGAAGGCGACGAAGAGCGGATGCGGTCGCGTCGGCCTGCTCTTGAGCTCGGGGTGTGCCTGCGTGCCGACGAGGAACGGGTGCACGGCGGCGTCGTACTCGACGAACTCCACCAGGTGACCGTCCGGCGAGGTACCAGAGAACCGCAGACCGCTCTCCGCGATGCGGTCGCGGTAGGAGTTGTTGACCTCGTAGCGATGACGGTGCCGCTCGGAGACCTTGGTGGACTGATATGCCTGCGCCACTAGCGAATCCTCTTCGAGGACCGCGGGATACGCGCCAAGGCGCATGGTGCCGCCGAGGTCCGCCTCGCCTGCGACGATGACTTGCTGATCGGTCATCGTCGAGATCACCGGATCGGGCGTGTCGGGGTCGAACTCCGCCGAGTTCGCGTCGTCGATGCCGACCGAGCGGGCCGCCTCGATCACGATGCACTGCAACCCGAGACAGAGACCGAGCACCGGGATGCCGTGCGTGCGGGCGAACTTGATGGCCCCCAGCTTGCCCTCGATGCCGCGAATGCCGAACCCGCCGGGGATCAGCACGCCGTGGACGTCGTTGAGCGCTGCCGCCGCTCTGGGGTCCGTCTCGCAGTCATCGGAGGCGACCCAGCGGATCTCGACCTTGGAGTGGTGCTTGAAACCACCGGCCCGCAGCGCTTCAGCCACCGACAGGTACGCATCGGAGAGGTCGATGTACTTGCCCACCAGAGCGATCCGAACCGTCTCCCGCGGTTCGTGCACGCGCCGCAGCAGATCGTCCCACTCGGTCCAATCGACGTCGCGGAACGGAAGGCTGAGCCGCCGCACCACGTAGGCGTCGAGTTCCTCGCGGTGCAACACCTTCGGGATGTCGTATATCGACGGTGCGTCCGGGGTAGAGATCACGCCGTCGATGTCGACGTCGCACATCAGCGCGATCTTGTTCTTCAGCGCCTCTGGCACGTCGCGGTCGCAGCGCAGGATCAGCGCGTCGGGACTGATGCCGATGCTGCGCAGCGCCGCCACGGAGTGTTGCGTCGGCTTGGTCTTCAGCTCACCCGACGGCGCGAGGTAGGGCACCAGCGACACGTGCAGGAAGAAGACGTTGTCGCGGCCCACCTCGTGACGGACCTGGCGGGCGGCCTCCAGGAATGGCAACGACTCGATGTCGCCGACGGTGCCGCCGATCTCGGTGATGACGACGTCGGGACGGTTGCCCTCACCATCGGGCTCTGCCATCGCCAGGATGCGGCGCTTGATCTCATCGGTGATGTGCGGGATCACCTGCACGGTGTCGCCGAGATACTCGCCACGACGCTCCTTGGCGATCACCGTCGAATACACCTGGCCGGTGGTCACATTCGCCGATCCCGACAGATTGCGGTCGAGGAAGCGCTCGTAGTGCCCGACGTCCAGATCGGTCTCCGCACCGTCCTCGGTGACGAACACCTCGCCGTGCTGAAACGGGTTCATGGTGCCCGGATCCACGTTGAGGTAGGGGTCGAGCTTCTGCATCGTCACCTGGAGGCCGCGTGCGGTGAGCAACTGGCCGAGGCTGCTGGCGGTCAGGCCCTTACCGAGTGAGGAGGCCACACCGCCACTGACGAAGAGATGCTTGGTCGTGGTCTGCGGGTGCCTGCGTAGCTGCTTCGATTGGCCTGGCAAGAACAACCTCCGTGGCGAATGGCTTGGGGCCTGCCGACCCACGGAAACTCACCCTAACACCGACGGCGACAAGTCGTCGCTGACGCGCCGGTCGGTGGGTAGGAGCGAAGCGACCGGGGACTGTCTCGGTGTTGGGGGTCCCCCCGCTTGCGGGGGAGTGCGAAGCGACCGGGGAATGTCACCGCGGGGCTATTGCGCGACAGTGACGGATGACGCGCCACGGCCGATTCCGTACTGGCCCGGTCGCCCGCCACTCGCCATTTCCTGCAGCGCGAGCACCGAGGTGATGCGGCCCGACTGGCTGTCGACGTCGTCGACCGTGCCGACCGCGTTCGTCAGGCCGGCGTCCGACCGGATCACCGCGACGGCGCCGGTGCCAGATGCCGACCCGTCGCGGCCGGCAACGAGTGTGCCCGAGCCGTGTGGGGCCAGGCCGGCGGCGAACCGCGCGACGGTCGCGCCCTGATTGCCCGCGTCGTCGGCGAGCCCACCACCGGTGACGACGACCGCAGTGTCCGCAGCGCCGATCCGCTCGGTGCCGTAGGTGATGAAGCCCGTATCGCGAAGCGCCGAGAGCACGCCGTCGCGCTGTCCGTCGTCGACTGCGGGAGCCGCCGGATCCTTGCCCGTCAGCATGGCGATCCCCAGCAGGTCGCCGGCTTGGGACCCCTGGTCGACCGATGTCGTGCTCAGTTGGCGGCCCGCGGGCACGATCGGCGAATTGACCACGGAGAGAAGCTTCTCCGAGGAGTTCGCATCCACGAATTCCTGCGTGAGCGAGATCGTCCCCGTGAGCGTGCCACCGGATTCACCGGTGAGCCGTGACATCGCCTCGACGTCGTCGTCGGCGGCGTCCGGGGTGCGGAACAGCACCACCGACTTTCCCTTGAGTGCGTCCCTGAGAATCCGCGATGACATCTGCGAGTCGAACTCACCTGCAGCGCTTACTTTTTCGTTGAGGCCATTCTTCTCGTCGGTCAGCCCGTTGATCTGGTTCTGCATCTGGGTCTTGTCGTCCTTGAGACCCGCCAGCACCGTGTTGGACAGCAGACCTGAACCCAGCGCGATTCCGATCGCCAGGGCGAGGAAGACCGCGGCCAGGGAGATCGCGTGCGAGCGTAGGGAAATCACGAGCCCTCCCGGGATTCGACTAGATTTCTCAGGTGACCAGGCCCTGCACCCAGATGGAGAACTGATTCCAGTACTGGGTGACCCAGTCGATGACGACGGCGTCGGCGCGCGACACCCAGAGTGCGGCGATGACGGCGATCAGCATGGCGAGCACCAGCAGCGCGATCGCGCCACCGGAGACACGACTGCGGTACAGCGTGGCGACGGCCTTGGCGTCGACCAGCTTCTCCCCCACCTTCAGGCGGGTCAGGAACGTCGACGGGTTGCTCTGCTGACGGGATCGGTCGAAGAACTCCTCGATACTGGCGTTGTGGCCCGCCGTGACGATGAGTGAGGCGCCGTGGTGGTCGCACAGCAGCATCGCCAGGTCGGCGGCCGAACCGGCCGCCGGGAACGTCATCGCGCCGACACCGAGGTCCTGGATGCGCTCGAGGCCCTTGGCATGGCCGTCCGCGTCGGCGGGCAACACGACCTGCGCCCCCGAGCGGAGCACCTCGACACTCATCTCGTCGGGGTCGCCGACGATGAGGGCGGGGCGGTACCCCGCCTTGCGCAGCACGTCCGCGCCGGTGCCGACGCCGACCAGGACCGGCTGATACTCCTTGATGAACGGCTTGAGCGCCTTGAGGTCCTCGAAGGCGTCGATCTCGTCGGCGACGATGACGACGTGCCTGCGATGCAGGTCGACGTCGATGTCGGGGATGCCCATGCCGTCGATGAGCAGCGGGCTCTCGCTGCGGATGAACTCGATGGTGTTGCCTGCGAACGCCTCGAGGTGAGCCACCAGCCCGCTCTTGGCCTCGTGCATGAGGTCGTGGATCTCTTCGTCGTTGCGTTCGGTGCCATGGGCGATGCGACGGTCACCGGAGTAGACGCCGCCGTTGTGCAGCCGGACCCTGGCGCCGTCCTTGATCTTCTTGAAGACCTCGGGACCCACCTCGTCGATGAGCATCACGCCGTTGGCGACGAGCACCTCCGGCCCGAGGTTCGGGTAGCGGCCCGAGATCGAAGGGGACGCGTTGACGACGGCGGCGACGTTGGCGTCGACGAGCGCGTCGGCGGTGATCCTGTCGAGGTCGAGCGCGTCGATGACGACGACGTCGCCGGGGCCGACGCGGCGAAGAAGGCGATCGATGTCGCGATCGACGCGGGCCGTACCGGACACGCCGGGCCGAGAGCCGGCATTACGCGAAAGCAGCGCTGACATCTTCATGGGGGAATTCTGTCGGCCAACCCTCAAGTTGAGGTGTAGGCGCGCCGTAACACCAGCCTCAGAAGTATTCTTCTGTCACATCCGCAACAGACTCAGGCGAGCTGTTCCTGCGTTTCGCTCTGCGCCGACTCCAACAGTTCGCGCGCGTGCGCCCGGCCGCTGTCGGACTCGCCGAGCCCCGCGAGCATGCGCGCCAACTCTCCGACTCGGTCGTCGTCGTCGAGGCGACGCACCTCGCTTGACTTGCCCTTGCCCGTACTGCTGTCGACGACGAGATGCACGTCGGCGTACGCCGCGACCTGAGGCAGGTGGGTCACCACGATGACCTGATGGGTGCGGGCCAGCCGCGCCAACCGCCGTCCGATCTGCACGGCCGCCCTGCCTCCGACACCGGCGTCGACCTCGTCGAAGACCATCGTGGTGCCCTCCGCCGATGCGGCGAGCACGACCTCGAGGGCCAACATCACGCGTGACAACTCACCACCCGATGCGCTCTTGGCCAGCGGCAGCACGTCGGACCCGGAGTGCGGCGTGAACCCGAACTCGACCGCGTCGACGCCGTCCTGCCCAGCGTGGACCGCCTCACCGGACGGCAGCTTCAGCGGGGCCGAGTCATCGGCCCGCGCCACCAGCGCTCCCACCGCGATGCTGAAACCCGCACCCGACATCGCCAGGCCCGCCAGCTCGGCGGTGACTGCCTTCGCCATCGCCTTGGCAGCCTTGGTCCGCACCTTCGTCACCTCCAGCGCCGTCGCGACGACCTTCGACTCGAGCTGGTCCACCTGTTTCGCCAGCGCCGCCAGAGTTTCTTCGGAGACGTCGAGCTGCGCAAGCCGGGCCCGCGCTTCGTTGGCCCAGTCCAGTACTCCGTCGACGTCGGCGGCATATTTGCGCGTCAGGTTGCGCAGTTCGCCTTGTCGCGCCAGTTTGGCTTCCAAAGTGCTTGCATCGCTTGGTAGTTCACTCAGGTAATCACCGAGCTCTCCTGACACGTCACTGGCGATGGCCAGCGCCTCACCGAGACGGTCGCCCAGCACCCGAAGCGCCGAATCATCGGTGCTCTGCAGCGCGGACTTCGCCTGGCCGATCCAGTCCACCGCCGACACCGCACCCTGAGCGGGTTCGTCGAGCTCACCGGACAGGCCTACCCGCGCCGTCTGGGCCGCGTCCCGCAGCGCGTCCAGCTCGGACAGCCTGCGGATGTCGGCCACCAGCGCCTCGTCCTCGCCGAGTTGCGGTGCCACGGCGTCGATCTCGCTCAGCCCGAACTGGAGACGGTCGGCTTCCAGCGCGAGTTCGCGCGCCCGCTGCCGCCGGTCGGTCAGGTCCCGCCGCAAGGTGAGCCACTCGTCTCGCAGCCCGCGGTACCGCGCCAACGGTGCGTCGACGTCGGCGAATCGGTCGAGTGCGGAGCGCTGCTCGTCGGAGCGCATCAGCCTCAGCTGGTCGTTCTGGCCATGCAGCGCGAGGAGTTCGGTGGTGAACGTGCTCAGCGACTTGGCGGGCACGCTGCGTCCACCGAGATAGGCCCGTGACGGACCCTCGCGACTGACCGAGCGTGCCGCGATCACGCTGCCGTCGTCGTCGCGGTCCGCGCCCGAGGAGTCCAGAATCTCGTCGATCCTGTCTGCGACCGTCCCGCCGAGCTCCTTGGTGGTGAAGCGGCCCTCGACGACGGCGCGGTCCGAACCCGACCGGACGCGACTGGCATCCGCACGGGCGCCGCCGAGGAGGTGCAGCCCGGTGACGACCATGGTC
>NZ_JBOGDD010000717.1:0-5056 GCF_050701675.1 Mycobacterium sp.
ACACCAGGATCGCTGCGGTGACGATGCCGGGAGTCGCCAGCGGCGCGATCACCTTGCGGAACGCCTGACCCGGCGTCGCGCCGTCCATCTTCGCGGCCTTCTCCAGATCCCAAGGGATCTCCTTGAAGAACGCCGACATGGTGTAGATCGCAAGCGGCAGCGCGAAGGTGATGTACGGAATGATCAGGCCGGGCCAGGTGTCGAACAATCCGATCCTGCGCTCGATGTTGAAGAGCGGTGTCACCAGCGAGATCTGCGGGAACATAGCGATCAGGAGGGCCACCCCGACCAGGGCGCGCTTGCCGGGGAACACCAGCCGGGCGATCGCGTAGGCGGCCATCCCGCCGACGATGACCGCGATCACCGTGGTGATCAGGCCGATACCGATCGAGTTGACCAGGGCCGAGGTGAAGATGTTGCCCTGAAAGATGGCCTTGTAGTTGGCGAACGTGATCTGCGACGGAATCAGGTTGCCGTCCTTGACCGTTGAGGTCGGCTTCAGTGACAGCGACAGAATCCACAACACCGGGAACAGCGCGTAGAGGACCACCACCACGTTGACGACGGTCCAGCCCGTCGCACGGCCGCGACTCACCCGATCGCTCATCTAGCGGCCTTCCTCGCCCGCGCCAGGCGCCGACGCGCCGAAGAGCTTGATGTAGATGAACGCAATCACGGCCACGGTCAGGAAGATCAGCACGCTGATCGCCGAACCCAAGCCCAGATTGAAGGCCTTGAACAGGTTGTCGTAACCCAGGATCGACACCGAGCCGGTGTCGTTGGCGCCACCCGTCAACACGTAGATGTTGTCGAAGATGCGGAAGGCGTCGAGGGTGCGGAACAGCAGTGCCACCAGGATCGCCGGCTTGATCAGCGGCAGGATCACCTTCGTCAGGCGTCTCCACGCGCCCGCGCCGTCGATCTGCGCGGCGTTGAGCAGATCCTGCGGCACCAACGCAAGCCCAGCGAGCAACAGCAGCGCCATGAACGGCGTCGTCTTCCAGACCTCGGCGAGCACCACGACGGCCAACGATGGAATCTGCTCGGTGAGTGGGGCCGACCCGGCGGGGAGCAGGTTCGCCAGGTAGCCGGTGCCCGGCGTCCACGCGTAGTACCAGCTGTAGGAGGCCGCGACGGTGACGATCCCGTACGGGATCAGGATGGCGGTGCGGACGACGCCCTTGCCGAAGATGGTGCGGTGCATGACGAGTGCCAGCGCCATGCCGAGGACGAACTCGATGGCGACCGACACGACGGTGATGGCGAGCGTGACGACGAACGCCGTCCACCAGTACCTGTCGCTGAGAATGGTGACGTAGTTGGCGAACCAGATGAACTTGGTGTCATCCGGCGCCGCCAGGTTGTAGCGCTGCAGGCTGAGCCACACCGCGTAGGCGATCGGATAGGCCGTCACGGCGAGCATCAGGATGACGGCCGGGCTGATCAGCCAGAACGCGAGGCGACGGTCGGACTTGTCATTGTCGGTGGCGTCGACCGTTGGTGCGGTCATGGGATCAGGCCCTTACCGTCGATGGCCTTCTGCACCACGTCGGCGAGCACGTCGGCGGTGCGCTCGGGGTCGATCGCGTTGATGGGGGCCAGCGTCGCGGAGATGCGGGTGGAAACAGCCTGGTAGACCGGGGTTGCCGGACGTACTGCGGCGTTGGTGAGCTGGTCGCGGATGATGGCGTACTGGGGGTACTTCTTCTGGAACGCCGGATCGTCGTACAAGGACGCGCGGACGGCGGGCAGGCCACCCTCGACGGAGGTGTACCGCTGGTTCTCGACGTTGCGCAGGCACCGGATGGCCTCGAACGCCTCGGCCCTGTGCTGCGTGTTCTTGCCGACCGCGAGGTTCAGCCCGCCGAGCGTCACCTTGGCCGGCTCGCCGGGTTGCACGCCGGGATAGTCGGCGAAGCCGAACACCTTCTGGCTGGCCTCGTATGCCGTCGTGAACTGCTCATCGGTCGGCGAGAAGGTGCCCGCGTCGTTGATCGAGCCCTCGAGCTCCGGACGCTCGTTCAGCGGCAGGAAGTCGACGCCGCCCTTGACCGCGTTCTCGAGCAAGGAGGGCAGCACGAACGGCCAGTTCACCTCCAGCGCTGCCTTGCCCTGTTCGAGCGCGAGCCGCGCGGTCGCCTCGTCGGTCTGGGTGATGGACGGATCGGCGCCTGGCGCGGTGGCAACCGCCTTGATGATCTGCAGCGCCTTGACCGTCGCCGCACGATGTTCGGGGGTGTCGGTCAGAGTGACGGTCTTGCCGTCGTCGGAGAGCACCTGTCCCCCTGCACTTTCCAGCAACGTGTTGAACCACACCACCAGACCCTCGTACTGCTTGGCCTGCAGGGCGATCCAACTCGGCTTCCCCGCGGCGTGCAACCGGGTGGCCTCGGCGACCATCGCATCCCAGGTGGCAGGCGGTTCCTTCATCAGATCCGCTCGGTACCAAAGCAATTGGGTGTTGGTGGTGATGGGTGCGGCGTACAGCTTGTCCTGCCACTCGGCGGTCTTCAACGGACCGGGAAGGGTGTTCTCCCTCGCGTCGGCCTCGGCTTTGCCCGCCGGATCGTCGGACAGCGGCAACGCCCAGCCGGCTTCGGCGAACTCGGCGGTCCACACCACGTCGAGCGCCATCACGTCGAGGGTCTTGTCGTTGCCGGTGAGCCGGCGCGCCAGCTGCAGCCGTTGAGCGTCGGCTTCCTTCGGCAAGCTGACCTGCTTGATGGTGAAGCGGCCACCGAGCTCTTCGTTGCACCGCTTTGCCACCGCGGTGAACGTAGCCATCTCATTGGCCGGTGTGTAGTAATTGATGACGGTGCCGCCACCCTGGGCGCTGCACGCCGACACCATCGCCGCCGTCGTCAGCCCAGCCAACGCCGCAGCGCACAGCCGTCTAACGCGCACCACCGTCTCCTGTCCGGGTTCGATGTCGCCGCCGAGGCGGCTCCGGGCGAGGACGTCCCCGCGGGCAAACCGTAGAGGGAGTTACGCGTGATGTGCAACACTATCGAACCCGCGCGTCGGAATCGTGATGCGGCAGCAACCTTCGCACGGTGTGCGGGCCACCACTGCGCAAACACCTGGCACGCCCCGGCATGTCGGCCGCGGGCCGGCCGCCTGGAGTCAGATAGTCAAGCGCGCCAACAGATCCCGACCCTTCTCGGCGCCTTGCGGATCGCACAGCACGTCGTACCGACCGGCAACCAATTGCATCGTCGAGCTGAAATCTCTTGTGCCCCGCGCCATCGCGTACTGAAGGCCGGAGGTGATGAGACCGAAGAAGATGCCGGCCACCAGGCCGGCGATCAGCGCGCCCCACGGACTCGGCCCGAAGAATCCGAGCACCAGGCCGATGAAGAGGCCGAGCCACGCCCCGGTCAGCGCTCCCCCACCCAACACCCGCGGCCACGTGAGGCGGCCCGTGACCCGCTCGACCTGCATCAGGTCGACGCCGACGATGGTGACTTGCTGCACGGGAAACTCTTGATCCGACAGAAAGTCGACCGCACGCTGCGCCTCGGCGTAGGTGGGGTAGGAGCCGATGGGCCATCCCTTCGGCGGGGTCGGCAAGCCGGCGAATCCACCGCGTCCCGGATTCTGGCCCGCCCGCCCTGGATTCTGAAGTGGGTTCGTCATCTTCATGTCCCCGTTCGTTTCTTGTCCGCGTGGAGCGTCTACATTCTCCACCGTTGCGCCCCTGTCGACGTGTCAACGCTCGACGTCGTCCATTGGTGCCATCCGCCCGACAAGCACTCGTTGCCCTTAGCTCCGGTACGTTGACCGTCATGAGTTATCCGGGAAGCTTCCCAGGCGATCCGGGAGGTCAGCAGCCGGCTGGTCAGCAGTACCAGGCGCCCGGGGCCTACGGGTACCCACCCGCCGGCTATGGCGGCCCACCGCCAGGCCCGTTTTCCGGGCCCCCACCTGGGTATTCGCCCCCACCGCAGATACCGCCCGGGGCGTTCCCACCTCCGCCGCCATACCAGGCGTACAACAATCCGTACCCCAATCCGTACGGCAACCCGTACCCGCCCGCGTACGGCAACCAGCCCGCCACCAACGGCATCGCGATCGGATCGCTGGTGAGTTCGCTGGTCGGCATTCCGGCCTACTTCCTCTGCCTGCCCTTCGTGGGCTCGATCATCGGCGTCGTCCTCGGAATCGTCGCGCTGAACCAGATCGGCAAGCGCCATCAGAAGGGCAGGGAGATGGCCATCGCCGGAATTGCGATCGGGGGCGTCACCCTGCTCGGCTCGCTGATCCTGCTGATCATCTACTCGTCGCGGCTGTTCTTGTACTGACGGGGAGCACCGGATCCCGCGAACGGTACGTTGGAGACCATGACACCGTCCGAGGAACTCGGCGAATGGTGAACCCCGGACCGGACGAACCGCCGCGCGGCAGCGAGTATCCGCCGCTGGAGGAATCCCCGGCGCACGCCGACCCGTATGCGCCCGTGGACTATCCGTCGGACACCGGGGCCACGCCGCCGTACCCCGCGCCGCCCGGCTACCAACAGCCGGGTCCACCACCCGGCTACCAACAGCCCGGCTATCCACCACCGGATTACCCGCAGCCCGGCTATCCGCAAGTGGGATACCCGCCGCCGCCCGCGGGTTACCCGCCGCAGTACCCGGGCGGGTACCCGTACGGGTATGACCCCTATGCCTCGGCCCGGCCGACCGGCACCAACGGCAAGGCGATCGGTGCGCTCGTCACGTCTCTGGCCGGCCTGATGTTGTGCGGTGTGCCTTCGATCGTCGGGGTGATCCTCGGCGTCATCGCGATGCGCGAGACGAAGCGGACCGGTCAGGAGGGCTACGGCCTGGCCTTGGCGGGGGTCATCGTCGGTGCGCTCGCCGTCGTGGGCTGGCTGCTGTACGTCGTGATCGTCATCATCGCGGTCGCCGTCTCCTCGCCGTCCTACTACTAGGTCCTGAACATTCCCGCGGTCATTCACCATTGGATCGCTGGTTCTCGGCACGTAACGGGCACTGGTCAAGGCGCGCAGCATTTTTGGGTTCCTTGCGGCGGCGCAGGGGCGGGACTTGTCTCC
>NZ_JBOGDD010000718.1:0-3351 GCF_050701675.1 Mycobacterium sp.
GGATGCGGGGGTGTCGTCGCCAACACGGCGCCGAGAGCCCGGCGCCCTCCACGTCGTCCGCCCCGGTCGTCTTGACCTGCCCCACCGCCACCGCTATCTCCGGTGAGCCTCAAGTCGGCACCACCCACGCGAAAGTGGCGGAATTGGCAGACGCGCAGGATTCAGGATCCTGTGGGGTAAAACCCGTGGGGGTTCAAGTCCCCCCTTTCGCACCAACTACCGACGAGCGCCGGCGGGCCCGCTCGAGGTGGCGACTGTAACGGCCCCTGTGGCGGCCATCAGGCGCGGATCGTGGGGCAGCGCCTCGAGCAGGGTCTCCGCCGGCGCTGCGCCGATCCATCCCACGGCGTCCGTCCGGCAAGGCAATGCTCGGCGCTCGACAGTCTGGCCACCGCCTCGTGAGCAGCCAGCGCCCTATCTACTCGGACGTACGGGTTATCCCCAATTGTCTTGTCATCTCCAACCTGCCAGCTGAGCAGTAGGCTTTCATGCCTGAGGCTGGGCTCCAGCGAAGGGAGCGCGGGTATCTCCACGATCCTGCTTCTCGGGTTGGGCACTGCACGACAACCAACGACGTGGCTAGCTAGGGGGGATCCATGCGCAGATTGAGGCTCACGCCGGCGCTGTTCGCGGCGATATTCGCGATGGGCGTCGGCAGCACGGTGCACGCGGATGAGGCCAAGTGTCAGGACGGGGTCGCCAAAGGCTCGCGCAACGTCGGTAACCAGGAGCAGAAGAAGAACCGCAAGTGCGTCAAGGACGGCGCGGGTGACATCGATGGATGCGTTAACGCCGAAGCGGCCAAGGCGGCCATCAAGCGAGGCACGCTGATCGGCCTGTACGCTTCGGGCGGCAAGTGCGACCCGGTAGCCCTTGTCGGCGTGGACAGCGACCCGAACGACATCGCGGACCACACCGAGGATTCGGCGGGTGACATCCTGCGGAAGGTGTTCGGCGACCCAGTCGACGGGATCGTGGCGGGTGACAAGTGCCAGGACAGGATCGCCAAGCGGGGCGGCAAGAAGTTCGACACCGAGCTGAAGGCGTTCCGCAGCTGCATCAAGGATGCGGCACCGGCGATGAATCAGGCCGCAATTGATGGATGCATCGCGACCGGCGTGAACGATGCCAAGGCGCAGAGCACGGTACAGCCCAAGCTCCAGGCCGACATGGCTTCGCAGTGCACCTTTCCTGTGCCCGCCGGGATGGACGACGGCAATTGCAGCGGCTGCACCAGCGCGACGACCTGCGCAACCTGCGTCGGCGACATCGTCGACTGCGAAGCGTGCGAGGCCATGAATGGCAGCAGCAACAGCTTCGTCAACTGCGACCTGCTCGACGACGGCAACGCGAACAGCTCGTGCCCACCCCCCTGCCCCGGCGGCCAGGTCGTCGGGGGCTTCTGCTGGTTTCTCGGCGCGCTTGGCCAAGACTGCGACGACGCCTGCGCGAGCCACGGCTTGACCTACTCCGCTGCGACCCAGACCTACGCCGGAAGCGGCGGCTCCGCGACACTGGCCAATTGCCAAACCGTGATGACAGCGCTCGGTGAGGGCACCACGTTCATCGACTTCGGATCGTGCTTCGATGGCTTTGGATGCGCCCGGAACGTACCTGTTTCCCAGTACTACCGCTGCACCAACATCCCCACCAATTCTACGGCGGTCCACCCCACGGGCGAACGGGCGTGCGCTTGCCAATAGGTTGCCTGGCTGCCTCGCTGCTGCAGCGACCAGCGCGGCCGCTCAGTGGGGGTGACGATTGGACGCCGATCGGGGCCACAGGGCGCTGGCGTACTCGAACACCTGTCCGATGACCGTGCGCTTGCTCTCCACGTTCGCGTCGAGCTTGCACTCGACCAGCGTCAGCCCGCCCGCCTCGTCGGCCGCAAGGACGTCGAGCACGCCCGCCGGACGAAGCGGCAGTTCCCGCACCGCAACCCGCGGCACCAAGACCTGGTCGCCGAGCTGGTGGAGCGGGATGAGGTTCGGCTGGGTGGCGAGCAGCTCCTGCAGCTGCGCTTCGCGTTCGTACGGCTGGGTCGGGCGCAGCTCCCACGAGCCGCCGGCCCGGCGGATGGCGATCTCCATGCGGGTGTGTGGTAGCGCGACGGATGCGGTGCCGGCAAGACGCGCACACCGGGTCGCTAGCTTCGGCCGCTCGGTTCTGCGCTGCGTGTTTGATTCTGCCAGGAATAGAAGATCGTCGCGTTGCCCATCGAGCTGGCTACGAACTCGCGGGCACCGCTCGACCAGATCGACGCACTGGCACCGTCTGGTTGCTGCGGCGGCGAGACAACCGGAGGTCGAGCTGGGCACCGAGCGCCCGCGCCGCTGACGCTATGGTGTAGAGCGTCACGGAGGCGTTGGTCGGGTCGAGGAGCCGATCGAGCGCGCTGCGGCTGGTGCCCATGCGCGCAGCGAGCGCGGCCTTGGTCACCGCCTGCTGCCGCATGAGCTGTTCGAGCTGGCGCGCGAGGACGCGCTTCTGCGCGCGGGCCTCGACGTCTTCCAATGCACCGTCCTCGCGCAGGAGATCGTCGAGCGTTGAGCCGAGGCGTGGGTTCCTCTTCATCGGGCATTCTCCAGTTCGCGCTTGCGTTGGCGGGCGAGTTCGAGATCGCCCGGCGGCGTCTTGCGACTCTTCTTGATGAAGCCGTGCAGCAGCACCATCTGCTCTTCGAACACACAGAAGAGCACCCGCGCGATCCGGCTCCGCAGGTCGGTGCGCACTTCCCACAGGCCCTGCCCCATGTTGCGGCACAGCGGCATACCGAGCGACCACGAAAACTCCACGTCCTTGATGTCCTCTCCCATCGCCAAGTCGATCGGCGCGCGGCAACTCCTTCAACCACTCCCGCACCGGTTCCGGACCGGTAGCGGTGCGGTAGAAGACCGCGGCCAATCGCTTGCGACCACCGGGCACGTCGATGTGTACCATTTCTGGTACGCCAGCTCAACGGCGTCGGGTGCGACGCCGCTCTCGCCTCTGAAGTCGCCGCTGTTGTGCGTCGGCGCCTACGGCCGGCCGGTCGTCGGGCTGGACGGCGCTCGTCGGCATTGGCGGAAGTTCAGTATCGACGGGAGCGGGTCCGTGCTTGGAGGCGTCGCCGATCTGCCAGGCCTCCGATTGTCCCCCTGGGGGACAATCTTCAGGGGTAGAGGGGATCTTTTGGCCGTCTACCTCCTCAGATTTCCTCTGGTTTCGTCGACTCGGACTCGGGTTCAAGTCCCCCCTTTCGCACTCGATACTTAGCCTTGATGTGACAAAAGACTTCAACGCGAAGACGCGAAGACGCGAAGTGTTACCGAGGAGTCTGCACCCGGCCGGCTCTTCCCCAATCCGCATCAG
>NZ_JBOGDD010000719.1:0-3871 GCF_050701675.1 Mycobacterium sp.
GTGCGTCTTCGAGTAGAAAGTAGAACGGCTTCCAGTACGCCGCGGTCGACTCGATCACCACGCATGTCACCCGCTCGGCGATCAGATGCTCCCGCAACGCCAGAATGCTGTTGGTCATCGATGTCCACGTGGTCACCGTGGACGAGGTGGCTTTGCGGCCGCGGCCTTGAACCCGCACGCACACCTTGGCGTCCCTCTTCGACACGTCGATGCCCGCACACCGCGGATGAATCACCTCCATGGCAGATCATCCCCTTTCGCACTAAAGCTGTTGTTGTGTAGCGTGTTTCGGGGAGGACTGAAAGAAACAGAAGTCTCACTCACGTGCTCACGGGCAACAATCCACATCCCTCGCGTAACCATCAAGGGACGCCCTCCAGCCCCACGCTCTAGAGACGTGCTCTCTGACAACAAGGCGGGAACGGGGTCGCCGAAACACCCTCCAAGCGTCCACCCCGGCCACGGCGAACGCAACCACCCACCCAACCGCACCAGCCCACCATTTTCATGTCTCCACACCGGGCGCAGCCCCCTGAACGCTCTGAGCGACAACCGGCCTGGTTTCATGACCACGTCGGGCCATCCCATCGGAGGTATTCGAAGGGACGGCCTCTCACCTCCTCGCGCATGGCGATCACGCGCTGGTGGATGCGGTACTCGGTAGAGCGGGGGATCGCACCGGGGCCGTACACGCCGCGACTGATGTGACGGACTCTGTCGCGTCCGATCTCCCAACGGAGGGCATCCGAGATGGCCTTCGATGGGCGTCCCCCGAAGTGGAAGCCTTGGTGGGTCATCGCCCGAATCAGCTGGGGAATGGTCTGCCGTCCATGTTGGGCGAGGTAGAGGGTGAGCGCGTAGCGGAGTTCGATTCCACGGAGTTCGCGAGTATTGAGCATGACCGACCGTGACACCGAGGTGTGACGGGTCCGAGGGGTTGTCGCTGATAGTCGGGCAGTTGTCCACATGGCTGCGGACGAGTTCGGAAGCGACGGACTCTGCGCCGGCACGATCCTCTCCTCCGTAGCGCCGCGTTTGTCGCTCAGAGTCGGACACTCGCATACATGGTCCCCGGAGAGGCGCTGGAGAGGTGGCCGTGGTGGCGGCAGAAGTGAGTAGTGCGGTGAGTGATGCCGAGGTGCATGATCAACGCATGTCAGAAACCAAGATCACCGTCATCTACGACAACCCCATCGACCCGCAGGCCTTCGAATCAGCCTACGAGGCTGAACAATTGGATGCTGCGCGCAAGATCCCCGGCCACATCCGCTTCGAGACGTCGAAGGTGTGGCCCAAGGAGGACGGGTCGCCGACGCCCGCGTACCGGATGATCGACCTCTACTACCCCGACTACGACGCCGCCAGCCTGGCCGTCACGACACCGGAGGCAGGCGCGTTCTTCCAAGGCATGGCGCAACTGTCCACCGGCGGGGTCCGCGTGCTGTTCTCCGACGTCGAGATACCGCGCGACTGACTGACCTACGCGACCAAAGCCTGGCGTAGCCGCGCCACCTGTTCGGCCGTCACACCGAGTGCCTCGAGGTAGCCGGCCGTCGACCCGTACTCCGCATCGATCGTGCGCTTGGCCGCCACCAGGTACTCCTCGCGCACGCCGAGCACCTCGTCGTTGAGACGCGCCTCGGCGAACGTGACGATCTCGGGTGTCGTCGTCTCCTCGGCGCGGTTGCGGATCGATTCCAGGATTCGCTCGCGCAGTTGAGGCACGGCCGCGTTGCTACGCAGGAAGTCCGCCACGATCGCATCGCGGGGCACGCCAACGGTTTCCAGAACCAGTGCGACCGTGAACCCGGTGCGGTCCTTGCCCGCGAAGCAGTGTGCGATGACGGGCCGCTGATCGGCCAGTAGCGAGATGACCTGCCGCACTGCGGTGTGCGCCCCGGGCAGCGCGGGAAAGCGCTCATACTCGTCGGTCATGAACCGCGCGGCCGCGACGGCGACATCCTCGTCGTCCGGCTTGGCGGTCATCATCATCTCGAACGCACTCTCGTGCGGGGCGTCGGCCTGGTCGGCGGCCAGCTCGTGGAACGGCAGCAGGTGCACGGCGACACCGTCGGGCACCTGACCGGGACCGCGTCGCTCGACCTCACGCAGCGACCGCAGGTCCGCGACGTCCCCGATGCCGAACTGCGCCAAGGCCGTACGGCCGGCATCGTCCAGCCGGCTCAACTCGCTGGACCGGAAGAAGCGGCCGGGCTTGATCCCGGTCTCCTCCGCGACGTCACGGAAGTTCCACGCCCCCGAGAGCTCGCCGCCCGTGGACGCCACTACGCGGTCACCGCAGCCGCGAATGGGGTCTTCTCGCGACCCAGTTCGGCGCGGGCGATCGAGCGCATGTGCACCTCGTCCGGACCGTCGAACAGCCGCATCGCGCGGTGCCAGCCGTACAGCCGCGCGAGCGGGAAGTCGTCGCTGATGCCGGCGGCGCCGTGCACCTGGATCGCGCGGTCGAGCACGTTGCACGCCATCTGCGGGGCCACGGCCTTGATCATCGCGACCTGATTGCGGGCTTCCTTGTTGCCGTGCTTGTCGATGGTCCAGGCGGCCTTCTCGCACAGCAGCCGGGCCTGGTCGATCTCGTTGCGGGACAACGCCACCTGCTGCTGCACCACGCCCTGCTCGGCGAGCGGCTTGCCGAACGCGATGCGCTTGTTCACCCGGTCGACCATCAACGCCAGCGCCCGCTCGGCCACGCCGATGGCGCGCATGCAGTGGTGGATGCGACCGGGCCCGAGGCGGGCCTGAGCGATCGCGAAACCGCCGCCCTCCTCGCCCAGCAGGTTCGACACCGGCACCCGCACGTTGTCGAACACGACCTCGGCGTGCCCGTGCTGATCCTGCCAACCGAAGACCGGCAGCGAGCGGACGATCGTGACTCCTGGGGTGTCGATGGGCACCAGGATCATCGACTGCTGCTGATGTGACGCGGCGTCGGGGTTGGTGCGGCCCATCACGATCAGGATCTTGCAGCGCGGATCGTTGGCGCCGGAAGTCCACCACTTGCGGCCGTTGATGACGTAGTCCCCAGATCCCGAGCCGTCGCGCTCAATGCTGGTTTGGATGTTGCGCGCATCGCTGGAGGCCACCGCCGGCTCCGTCATCGCGAACGCGCTGCGGATCTCGCCGTTGAGCAGCGGATCCAGCCAGTCCTTGCTCTGCTGCTCGGTGGCGAACAGGTGCAGCGTCTCCATGTTGCCGGTGTCCGGCGCCGCGCAGTTCAGGGCCTCGGGAGCGAGCTCCATGCTCCAGCCCGACAGCTCCGCCAGCGGCGAGTACTCCAGATTGGTCAGCCCCGACACGGCAGGCAGAAACAGGTTCCACAGCCCCCTGTCCCTGGCCAGCTTCTTGAGCTCCTCCACCACCGGCGGCACCGTGTGATCGTTCGGCCCGGCCTCCAGCCGGTACTGCTCGTAGGGGTGCTCGGCCGGGAATACGAACTCCGTCATGAAGTCGGTGAGACGTTGGTGGTAATCCTGCGCTTTAGCCGACCTTGCGAAGTCCATGACCGCCACGATATGACACCCGTCGAGTCACCCTTCGAGCACGGTGACGTCGCCGGTGGCCCCGTCGACGTCGATCAGCGTGCCGGTGGTCAGGCGGGTGGCCGCGCCCCGCGCGTTGACGACACACGGCACCCCGAATTCACGGGCCACGATCGCGGCGTGCGACGTCGGGCCACCGAGTTCGGTCACGACGGCGGCCGCGTAGGCGAACGCCGGGGTGTAGCCCACGTCGGTGACCTTGGCGACGAGGATCTCCCCTGGCTGCAGATCGTCGATGGTCTCGGCCGCCACGATGCGGACCAGGCCGCGAGCCCGGCCGCCGGACACCCCGATCCCGTGCAAGACCTCGC
>NZ_JBOGDD010000720.1:0-9623 GCF_050701675.1 Mycobacterium sp.
GACAACGTCGCCGCCGAACTCAACGCCCGACCCCGCAAACGCCACAACTGGCGCACCCCAGCCGAAGAACTCCACCGACTACTGTCAGACCCGTCCACATTTGTTGCAGCGACCGCCTGAATCCAAGCAGGCCGGTCGGAGTCAGGAACACGGTCTCGACGAAGGTCTGCTTGAAGTGGTTCGTGGCGACCTGATCGTTGAACCACGGCACGTGCGAGTTGAAGTCGATGTCGACGTCGCCGTCTTCGAGAAGCTGATGGTCGTTGACGGAGTTCGTGGTCGACACCAACTCGAGGTCGATGCCCTGAGCCTTGGCCAGCTCGATCACCTTCTTGGTGATGTCCCCCTTGGGATCCGGTGCAGCCGCGATCTTCAGCGAGGCCGGTGTCGCGTGGTCGCCCTGTGCGCCGCAGGCACTGAGCCCGACGGCTAGGGCGATCGTGGCCAGTACAGCGGTCAACTTCGTGGAACGACGAGGAGACATGGGGTGTTGCCTTTCGAATTGATGGGTGAAGGCGAGAGTCAGCGGTGTGCCGACGCGATCCGCACGGCGACGTCGCCACAAACCTGGATGACCTGCACGATGACGATCAGCAGGATGACGGTCGCGAAGGTCACGGTGTTGTCGAAACGCAGGTAGCCGTAGGCGATCGCGAGGTCACCGAGGCCTCCCGCTCCGACCGCACCCGCCATCGCGGAGAACGCAAGCGTGCCGACCGCGAGCACGGTGCCCGCTGAGAGCAGCGCCGGAAGGGCCTCCGGCAGTAGCACTTTGCGAGTGGTCTGCAGCAGCGTCGACCCGGAGGCCAATGCGACGTCGACGACATCGCGAGGAACTTCGCGCAGCGCCGCCTCTGCCAGGCGCGCGAAATAGGCCGCGCCGCCGACTGTCAGCGGCACCAACGCGCCCGCCACGCCGATGGCGGTACCGATGAGCAGGCGGGTGACCGGAATCAGCGCGATCAGCAGGATGATGAAGGGCAACGAGCGGCCCACGTTGACGATCCATCCCAGCGACCCATAGACGAGGCGCGAAGGCCGCAACCCGTCCGGCGCGGTCACGACGAGGATCAGGGCGATCGGTATGCCGATCACCACCGACAGCGCGAAGGACGCGCCGGTCATCACCAGGGATTCGATCAGCGCGGGCCAGAGCACCTTCGGTAACTGGTCGATTGGAGTCGCGCCGAGCGCGACCGCCGTCAACGAGCTCATACCACCGCCTCTTCCACGTGAACACCGTTGGCCAGCAGCCACTTACGGCAATCCCGTTCCGCATCGACCGGCACGGTGATCGTGGCCAGCCCGACAGTGCGTCCGTCGATGGCCTCGATGGTCGCCGACGTCAGGCGGGGCCGGACGCCGACCGCGATGGTGAGCTCGGCGAGCCAGTCCTCGGTCGCCGACGCAGAGCCCAGGCGCAGCGACAGCCCGATCTCGGCGTCACCCGCTGGGTTGGCCGGCGGGGCGACGAACAGTTGGCGGCCCAATTCAGACGCGGGGTCGGCCGCCAGCTCGGCGACCACGCCCTGATCGACCACCCGCCCGTCGCGCAGCAGCGAGGCCCTGTCGCAGTAACGGCGAACCACGTCCATCTCGTGGGTGATCAACAGGATGGTGAGGTCAAGGTCGTCGTGGAGCTGCCGCAGCAGTCCCAGAATCGACACCGTGGTCACGGGGTCCAGCCCGGACGTCGCCTCGTCGGAAAGCAGAATCGGTGGGTTCAGCGCCAGCGCCCGCGCGATCCCCACACGCTGCCGCTGACCACCTGACATCTCGCTTGGGTAGGAGCGGGCATGGCGGGACAGCCCGACCCGCTCGAGCAGCTCTGCGACACGACGCCGCCGCTCGCTGCGACCGACGCCATGCACCTCCAACGGATAGGCCACGTTGCCCTCCGCGGTTCGGTGCGCCATCAGGCTCGACGACTGGAACACCATTCCCGCCTTGCGGCGCAACGCGACGACCTCGCGGCCCGACATCGGTGCCGTGACCGTACTGCCGTCGACCACGATCTCACCGCTGTCCGGGGTCTCGAGTCGGTTCACGCAGCGCAGCAGCGTGGTCTTGCCCGCACCGCTGGGCCCGATCACGCCGGTAACCGAACCGCGCGGAACATGGATCGACACGTCCTCGAGCACGGTCGATGTCTTTGATCCCAGCGCGAAGGACTTGCTGACGCCGCGGAGTTCGATCACATCTCACCGCCGCCCATCGCCGCGACGGATTCCGCGATGCTCCCGAGCGCGGAAAGCGAATCGCGCAGTGACAGATGCGTCGGCTGGAATTGCACCAGAAGATCGGTCGCCAGCCGCACCGTCGGATCCGACTGCAGCGCGTCGGTGATCCGGGCGGCTGAGCCGTGGATGACGCTGTGGCGCTCCAGAACCGTCGCGTCATCACCGTCGTTGAGAGCGGATGGGAGGCCCTCGCCACGCGACCAATCTCGGACGTCTGCGGCGGCGTGGGCCAGCATCGTGGCGTCGGGACCCGGCAGGATGGTTCGGCTGACCCCTAGTCGCGGCGGGCAGCCGTTGACCGCCGCGACCTGCCGGTACTCGAGGGCGATGGGATGTTGGAACCGACCCACCGGTTGCGCCTCCAGTGGCCACGATCGGACCAGTAGGACGCCCTGACCCAGCTGGGCGGCGGCCGCGGCGGCCTTGCGGGTGGTGGTGGCTCGCCACAACCGCTGCCCGAGCGAGGGCGACGGCGGCGTGAGCACGGCGCCACCGGGCAACGCGTCACCGGACAGCACCGAGGCGAGTACCCCGGCATTGACACTGCTGTCGTCGGCACGGCGACTGAAGTCCCGCGACATCGCGGTGAACGTAGGCGGATGCGCACCCGAGCCAAGGCCCAGCTCCACTCGCCCACCACTGATCAGGTCGACCAGCGCGGCGTCCTCTGCCGCGCGAATGGGATCTTCGAGCGCCAGTGTGAGCACCGCCGTACCCAGCCGGATGCGCTCGGTGCGCGCCGCGATGGCGGCGAGCAGTACCAGCGGTGAGGGCACCACTCCACCCTCGGCGCCGAAGTGGTGCTGCGCCAACCAGATCGAGTGATATCCGAGCCTCTCGGCCTCCACGCACACCGCGATGGTGTCGTCGACGATCTCACGGTCGGAAGCACCGGACGCCCCATGAGTGAGGAAGCCCAGCCGAGGCACGGTCACGGGGCCGCCACCAGCGGTGGGGTCTGCGCAAGGTGCTGACGCAGCCGTGGTGCCACTTCACGCGCCGTCAGTTCCAACGCGGCGATCGTCTTGGCGGGATCCACGGTGCCAGGGGCGGTTTGGCAGATCAGTTCTGAGGCGTGCGCAACGATTTGGTCGGCCAGCAGGCTGGCCACTACCTCATCGGGATGCCCGTGGTGCAGGTACGACCGGCGGAGGTACTCCTCGGCGTCGAGGCCTGCTGGAAAGTGGCCCTCCCGGACCATCTGTGCCGCATACCCGTTCACTCCGTCGGTCACGTCCCTCGTGGACGTGCGGCGGTCGCTGGCGGGGTAGACCGCGCGCGATACGCCGACACGGCGGGCGGTTGTTCCCGCTGCCGTCTGGTACGCCCGCAGCACCGGCAGTTGATGCTCGTCGGTAGGGGTGTCGGAGAAGTACACACTGCGCGCCAGGAGCAGGCCATTTCCGTTGCGCCCGATTCGTTGCGCACCGGACACACTGGTGGTCGACTCCCACAGTCGCCCGGCGAGGGCGGTGGCTGCCGGTTGGAGTGTCGCGTCCGTCGCGTTGATCGGTTCCCCTCTCAATGCCGATGTCAGCGCGCCGAGCTTCGTCGTGAAATCGACGTGGCGGCGCAAGATATCGGCCCCTGCCGCGGCGAACGTCTGCCGATGGCCGCCCGTCCCCACGCCGAGCTCCAGTCGGCCACCAGAGATGCTGTCCACCACCGAGGCCTGCTCGGCCAGCGCGAGCGCGTCCTCGGTGGGCAGCACCACCACCGCCGTGCCGAGGCCGATGCGGTGCGTGCGCTCCGCTGCGGCGGCGAGGAATACCAAGGGGGCTGGCAGCGATCCGTCGGTGTCCCCGAACCGGTGCTGCGCGACCCATCCCGTGTCGAAGCCGAGTTCCTCTGCAGCCTGGAACAAGTCGATTGCGATGCGCAGCGAGTCGGCGGGCGTGCGGCCTGATGTCACGTGGGTGCGGAAGCCCAACTTCAAGCTCACGCCACGGCCCCGCTCGCCACCAGGTCGAGCTCCCCTCGGATCTCGGTCGGCGCCCGGAGCAGGTTCAGCACCGGGCACACCGCGTCGACGTGAGCGACGAGGCGCTCGATGGTCTCGGCCGGCTCCGGTGACGTGACGCGGAGCAGGTAACGCAAGTCGGTGGGCTGCTTGGGGGCATCGTCGAACCCGTCGATGCCACCGCGCGGGTCGAGTTGCGCCGAGACCTGCACGTCCACCGTGTCGAGCACCACGTCCCATGCGGCCGCGTGGATGAGCAAGGTGTGCGCCAGGCAACTGCCGAGCACTCCGAGCTGCAACTCCGGCGAGGTCGGTCCGAGGTCGAATCCCGCATAGTCGGTCGAGCTGTCGCTGATCACCGTGTGCTCACGAATGTGAATCCGTCGGATGCCACTCGCACCAGCGACCTCCACTCGCGCCGACACGGTCAGCGGCGCGGTAGCTCCCCCGCGCACGCGGTCGACCAGGCGTGCACGCGCAGCGCGCTTCCAGGGCAGGTAATCACGAACAGTATTGTGCGACAACGGTTGTCTCTCTCATCCGACGGTGGTGATCCCGGTCTCTGGAACTGCTGCGGCGTCGGCGAGCAGTGCTGCGAGCTCACTGATCCGCATGGGTTCGTCCGGGAGGGATCCGGTACCCACCCAGACGTGTGAAGCGTGTGGCGCCTGGATCCGGCAGGCGGCACCGGAGCCGACCGTGACCTCGAGGCGAGAGAGCTGTTCGTGGGCATGCGATTCGTCGTCGACGGGGACCCACAGTGCGAGGCCGTCACCGTCTCCGGGTACATCGAGCCCATGCTGCCGCAGCGCTGCGGCCAGCGCCCTGCGCCGGTCGCGGTGTCTGCGCCTGGCGATGAGCAGGTGGCGCCCGGTCACCTCGTCAGCCAGTAGGTGGGCCAGCGCACCTTGCAGAAGGCGACTCGTCGCCAGCATGCCGAGCGTACGGATGCGGTCGATGCGCGACACCACCTCGGCCGGACCCGAGATGACGCAGGTGCGAATGTCGACCCCGAAGGCCTTGCAGTACGAGCGGATCAGCACGTGCCGATCGGGATGCACCCCGCCGAGTGAGCGCGCAGGCAACGAACTCGCCGGGCCGATGTTGTCGTCCTCGATCACCGTCACCGGCGACGGGGCACGTTCCAACACGGAGGCCAGTTCCTCGATGCGCCGGTGCGATACCGTCGTCCCACTGGGCACCTGGGAACGCGGTTGGTACAGGAATACGTCCGGTCGGCGAAAGAGGGCCTCCTGCAGCGCATCCGGGAGCGGCCCCTCGGCGTCGCCCTGCACTGGTATCGCAACTGCGCGGACCGCCCGCAGCGTATCGAGGATGCGCGGCGCGGTGGGCTGTTCGACGGCGACCGCGCCGCCGGGCCGGACCGTCGCGCGCAGTGCCAGCAACGTACCTTCATACCCCCCGTTGGCGACGGTGAAGGCAGCGGGCGCATACGGCCACGTCGCGGTCACCGCATCGAGCAGTGCCGGCTCCACGGCGTCGGTGTCGTGGTCCGCGCGGCGGCCCGCGGCGGCGGCGGCGAAGGCTGCCTCGAGCGGGGGCAGCAGCTGCGGATCGGGCAGATATTCGTCCAACGGATACTGCGACCACGGCCGGACGTCGTCGACGAAGGTGAGAGCCACCACGGTGCCGCGCCTGCGATCGGTGTGCAGCCAGCCGGCCCGGCGCAGCTCGGTCCACGCGACCGACACCGTAGCGGGACTGACGTTCAGCGCCTCCGCGACGCGGCGCACGGTGGCCAGTCGTTGCCCGGCGGGCAGCACCCCGTCGCGGATGAGCGACTCGACTGCGGTGGCGAGCGCGCGGGAACTCGGCTCGCCGACCGCTGCCAGGATCGCCGACAGACCGTCGTCGTTGCTCGTGTGGTGTGACATCCCGACCTCCCAGTTCACGTCGAACTGCTCGAAACTAGCAACGACGGCCCCCAGTGACAGGCTTAAACCCAGCGTGCGCGTATCTCGCGAAACTCGTTTTGAACATAGGATTTTCGATGGCTCCGCTAGCTCGCGGGGGTAGTCGACGGCTGGACAAACCGCGGACGGGTGCAGTCACCAGTACGGACATACCGCCGCGACGAGAAGGCTGCGCACCTCGTCAGCTGCTTTGCTCGCGAACCGGAGGCGTGTGACCAGCAGGCGGAGGAGCCAGGGCCCGATGCCCAGCCGCACCAGGCCCGCCATGGTGCGGCGGTAGTCGGCAGTGACGAAGCAGATCTCGATCAGTTCGCCAAGGAAGCTGTTCGACAGCCGGGTAGCGCTGACCACGGACGGCGAGGGTTCGACGATGCTCACACGCGTGCCGCCCGTCGACTCAGCACGAAGTACAGCCCGCCTGCCACGACGCTGCCCGACAACCACGAGAAGTCCGTATTGCCAAGCGCCGTCGCCAGTGGCCCCTGCATCGCGGGCACTAGGCCGTATTGCCAGGCCCATCCCGCGATGATGCCCGCGGCGAGACTGACCAGTCCCCCGGCGCGGTACCGCGGAATTCCATCAGACCCGGCGGGTTCGTAGAGCGAGTCCACGTCGAGCGCGCCGCGGCGCAGCACGACGTAGTCCACTGCGACGATGGTGGCCCATGGACTGATCCAGACCAGGATGGACACCATCCAGTTGTCGAAGGCGTGCGCAAAGCTGTCGGCCTCGACGAATACGGCGAGCACCGCGGACGCGAAGAGTCCGGCGATGAGCGTGACCTTCCACCGCGCTGCGCGCACCCCGATCGACAGCGCGGCCAATGCACACGAATACAGGTTGAGCACGTTGGTGGCGATTGGGCCGTGAATCAGCAAGAGCAGCACCGGGATTGCCATCACGCCGAACGTGCTCACCACCAGCGTCGAGGGGTCGCTGCCGTTGCCCGCGCTGGCCAGGCACGCACCAAGCGCCGCCAGCCATACCGTGGGGATGTACATACCGAGGGCCGACGACCAGAACACCGCCCGCGGCGATGCGCTTACCCGGACGAACCGGCTGTAGTCGGATGCGTACGGAATCCAGGTCAGGCCCCAGCCGATGCCGATCGCGGTGAGCAACTGCGTGATGGCGGTGACCTTGTCCCCCTGGTCCATCACCACGCCCGTAATCGTCCAGTTGACGTCCGTCGTCGCGATCGCCAGCACGGTCATCAGGCCCATCACGGCAGCGGTGACCGGGACGGTGTACTTCTCGAAACTTCGAATCGCATAGAAGCCGTAGAGCGCCAAGCCCAGCTGAATCGACATGATCCCCGCCGCGACGAGCACGTCGAGCCAGACACCGCCCGTCACGCCGGCTTCGGCCAGGATGGCCAGCACCAGGTCGAGCACGACCCACGTATTGACGCCGACCCATCCCATCGTGAGGAGGCACTGGACAAGCCCGGGGATCGACGCCCCGGACAACCCGAACGGGGCACGGCCCAGGACCATCTGGTTCACCGCGGTGCGGTGGCCGATGACGTTGAAGACGCCGAACACGGCACACCCGATCGCGTTGCCAGCCGCGACCACGATCAGCGTTTCGATCAAGCTCAGGCCCAACGTGATTCCCAAGGCGCCAAGCACCCAGTTGATCGGGGCGATGTTGGCGCCCGCCCAGATCCAGAACAGCTCCCACGGCGAACAGTCTCGACTGCCCTCTGGGATGGGCTCGATTCCGTGTGCATCGAATGGCACGGCGCTGTCGGTCGCCACGGGGTAGGACGTCAGTGGAGTCGCTGGCTTGCTGGTGGTCATGGCGGAAGCTCCTCGGTGCTCTGGGTTCCGCTCATCGAAACACCGTCGAACGCGGCCCAGCAGTGTATAAACATCCATGATGAGGAGCCCGAGATGGAGGTAGCCACAACACGATGCTGAATCTTCGAGCACTTCTCGACGACTCTGCGCTGGAGTTGACACTCGTCGTCACCGGCCCTCGCGATGCGGTCGACCGCGAGGTGCTGTGGTTGCACAACACCGAACTGCCCGATCCCTCGCCATACGTCCGTGCGACCGAACTGGTGCTGACCAACGGGCTGTGGCGGTCGAGCGTCACCGCCGGGCAGTTCGTCGCCGCGCTCGCCAACGCCAGGGCGTCCGGCTTGATCTTCGGCCTCACCGAGCAGACCCCTCAGCCGCCACAAGACCTCGTCAACGCCTGTGCCATCGCCGACATGCCCCTTGCGACCGTCTCCGTCTCGGTTCCGTTCACGGCGATCACCGAGACGGCGGCACGCATTCAGAGCGCAGCCCGCCAGGACGCGCTCGCCAGCCTGGTGCGCCGGGGGAACGCTCTCGCGACGTCGATCTCCCGCGGCGGGGGCGCCGAGGGTGTGCTCGAGGTCCTGCGCCGGGACCACGATCTGCCACTGGTGGTGGTGGACCGAATGGGCCGACGGCTGGCCGGGACCGTCGCCGATGTCGACGACGGCCTCGACGACGGTGCCGCCGAGGCGCTGGCCCGTCGTCCCCCGCCGCTGGAGGTGGACCTGCCCGACGGACGCCGCGCCGCCGTCTTCCTCGTCGAGGGCGCGGTGGGTGACGTGGATGCCGGCCTGTTCTGCCTACGGTCACTTGCCGAGTTGACTGCGGTGGAGCGCGACGCCGTCGAGCAGGCGGCCCGGTTTCTCAGTCTCGAGGTCACCAAACAGCAAGCGCTGCAGGCGATCGAGTCGCGGTTCGCCAGCGAACTGTTGGAGATGGTGCTGTCCGGCGCGGCCAGGATGCCGGAAGTTCAGGACAGGTTACGAGCCTTCGGAATCGACCCGTCGGCGCCGCTCGCCGTGATGACGATCGTCGTGGGGGACGATCCCCTACGCCCCGCCGGGTCGACCGACGAGATCGAGACATTCTTCACCAGTGGTGGCATGCCTGCGGTGGTCGTGCCCGGTAGTAGTGACACCGTCACCATCTTCCCGTGGCACCGTGCCGCGTCGGAGCTCGTCGAGTTGGCGGATCATCTGGTCACCACGGTGACGGCGCGCTTCCCCACCGACCGCACCGTCGTGGGAATAGGCGACGTGGCGGCCGACTCCACCGGCCTGCGTGAACCGTTGATCGGATCACGGGAGGTGTGCCACGTACTTCGCCGCCGCAACAGCGGGTCTCGCGTCGGTACGCTCGCTGACGTCGGCACTCACCGCATGCTGCTCGGTCTGCACGATCGTGCGGTGCTGCGTCGCTTCGCCGACGACATCCTCTTGCCCCTTCGCGCACACGACGAGCAGCACGACACCTCGCTCGAGCACACACTGCGCGTCTTCCTCGGCAACGATGCGCACTGGTCGACAACGGCGAGCGAGCTGTACGTCCACGTCAACACACTGCGCAACCGGATCGCCCGAATCAGCGAACTCACCGGCCGTGACGTGACACGCCTGGAGGATCGCGTTGATCTGTTCCTGGCGCTGGAGGCCGACTCGCTGAGCTGACCCCTAGTCCGGGT
>NZ_JBOGDD010000721.1:0-2550 GCF_050701675.1 Mycobacterium sp.
CCACCACACCGGGCAGTCGGCTGCTGTTCCCCGAACTATGCCAACCCACCACGGCGGTCGTACCCGTCGACGTCCCCGCCCAGCCAGCGCACACCGCGGGGTTGAGGATGCCGCGCCGCAGAACTACCCGAGCACAAGACCGAGCCCGCCGCATCCAGGACGAACGCACACTCAACAAAGCGCTCATCGAAGCCGAAGCCCAACAAAGAGTCGTAGCCGAAGCCGCGGCCGAACAGGCAAGGGCTGCAGCCGAAGCCGCCGAACCGCCCCCACCGTTTTAGCGTCCAGGGCCATTGGACTGCTCGACGAACTGCAGGCCCCGCCTAGGCGAGGTGTGCGCCGTCGTCGTCGAGGTCGTCGCGGCGCAGGCCCATGGGCGTGGCGGCGGGGATGTCGCCGCCCGCGATCACCGCCCTGGTGATCGGTGTGAGCGTGCGGAACAGCAGTTCGAGTTCGTCGTCGTCGAGTGAATCGAATGCGTGCAGGGCCAACTCGTCGGTGGTGTCCTCGAGGCGTCCTTTGAACTCGCGACCCGAATCCGTCAGTGCGCCACCGTCATCGAGGATTCCTCGCCCGGCAAGTCGTTCCGAGCAGGAGCGCCATTCCTCGTCGTCGTACTGGCGGCTGCGCATGATGAATTCCCTGGGCACCCGGTCGGCGACCGAATGCAGCACGTTGCACTCCCGCCCACCGACGCCGTTGGCGACGAGGACGGCGACGTGGGCGTCACCTCGTTGTTCGCGCAGCAGGGTGGCCGCGTGCCAGAGCCGTGCGACGGGCTCGTCCGGCCATGACAGCGCGTGGTTCGCCGCGAACAGCGGACGTCCATCCCTCGATGCGCCGACGGCTGCCTTCGCCAACAGATCGGCCGCGGTGCGGGAGGCGTCGTCGTCGACGACGCCACATCGGCGAAGGGCGGCCACCGCGGAGGCCTCCCTGGCACGCAGCAGGTCGGAGGGGCTCGCGAGGTCCCATGCTGCGGGCAGCGCCCGCGCGACGTGCGACGGGGAGAAGTTGTAGAACATGGCGGTGACGACGTTCACGGGCGCCGGACCCAGCGGGGCCGAACGCGCCGCGAAGTATCCCATCCAGAATCCGCGGAGACCGACTCCGTCGAACGCGGTGCGGGCCTCCGGTGCGAAGTAGGTCAGTGCGTGCACCGGTTCGAAGCGGTCGAACAACCTGCGTGCCGTCGCTGGTCCTCTGCTCACTTCGGCTCCTCCGACGAACTCACCTCGGTCATGGCCTCGTCGATGATCGCACGCATCGCGTGTTCGGCCGCGTCCTCGTCGCGCATCCGGATCGCCCGCGCAACCTCGTCGTGCAGCGCGATGGCAACCGGATTCGGGGTCTCCGGCATCATGCCGTGATGGGTTCGTCCGGTCAGGACCTCGGCGACGACGCCGTTGAGGGCGCGGAACATCTCGTTCCCGCTGGCCTCCAGTAGCGTTCGGTGAAAGACCTTGTCCGCCAACAAGTATGACTCCAGGTCGCCCGAACGCCCGTGCATCACCATGTCCGACACGGCGGCGGCCATGATGCGGCACTGGTGTGGATCGGCTCGCCGCGCGGCAAGTGCGGCCGCGGTTGGCTCGAATCCGAGGCGCAACTCGGACAGTGAAACCAACTGGGCGGCGCGGTCGCCGGATTCGATGCGCCATCGAATCACTCTGGGGTCGAACACATTCCATCGATCCTGGGGTTGGATGGTGATGCCGACGCGGCGGCGGGATGCGACGAGGCCCATCGATTCGAGAACTCGGACGGCTTCCCGCGCCACGCTGCGTGACACGCCGTACTGCGCGCCGACTCCCTCGAGGTTGATGATCCCGCCCGAGGGCAGCGTGCCGGACACGATCTCGGCCCCGAGCGCCGTCAGCACGTTGTCGTGCAGGGCACTGACGTTTGGCGGCGGAACCACGCGACACATCTTGTCATAGCGTTTGCTGACTGGTGTAAGAACTGATCTTTGCCCCAACTGGTTGCAATAATCAGATCATTAGTGCACGCTGTGTGATGCCAACCACAACTGGGTACAACGGATCGGGAGGTGGAGCAGTGCCGTCACCAATCGTGGTCATGGGTGTTTCCGGCTCGGGTAAGTCCACCGTCGGCGCAGCGCTCGCCCAACGCCTCCGCGTGCCGTTCGCCGACGCGGACGACTTCCACCCGGAGGCGAACATCGCGAAGATGACCGCAGGCCACGCGCTCGATGACGACGACAGGCGACCGTGGCTGGACTCGATCGGGGAGTGGCTGGCAGCTCATCCCGACGGTGGGGTGATGAGCTGCTCGGCACTCAAGCACGCCTACCGCGACCAACTTCGCCGGCACTGCCAGGACGTTCAGTTCCTGCACCTAGCTGGGACGCCCGAGGTGATCGGTCGCCGACAGGCCAGCAGGCCGGGGCACTTCATGCCGCCATCGCTTCTGGCGTCGCAGTTCGAGACCCTCGAGCCGCTGTCTGCCGAGGAGCGCGGCGTCGACATCGACGTCGATCAGGACATCGATTCCATCGTGGAGAACTATCTCGCCCGCACCGGACAGGAG
>NZ_JBOGDD010000722.1:0-2438 GCF_050701675.1 Mycobacterium sp.
CCCGATGCCGAGGAAGCGACCCTAGCGGCCGACGTGGGACCGCCCATCGCGGGCGAGAGCGACGATTTAGGCGACTAGAGCCGGCCCTCGCGGCGGAGCAGATCCGCAGCGCTGACCCCGCCACCCCGACGCTTGGGGTTCTCGTCGGCAGCTTGGCGCGTGTCGATCTTCTCGGTGGCATCGGCGTCCGCAGGACGCTGAGCCGGGATCGCGGTGGTCGGCGGTTCGACACCCCCAGCGGGGGCCGGAGGTGGCGGCTGGCGCCGCTCGCGTGGCGGCCGCTTGGCGTCACCCGTCGGCGTCGAGCCCGTCGCTCCGCCGCGCAGATCGCCCAACCAGGACTCGATCTCTCGGCTCCCGGTGACGCTCGACCCGCGCGCGGGCGCCGATCGCCGACTTGGCGACGGGGCGCCACGGGGAGCCGACCGTCCCGGCTCGACCCGCGGCGTGCGCTGCGTGGCCGGCTCGGTGGGGACCGGCAGACGTGTGGTCTGGTCGGCTGCGGGTTTGGGCAGACGGGTCGTGGGTGGCTCGGCGGCGGGGGCGGCCGGGGTCGGGATGCGCGTGGTGCCCGCGGCCGACGGTGGGCTGACCCGCTGCGGAGCCGCCTTGCCGGTGCCGATGGCCCGCTGGCCTTCGGGGTGGGTGGGATCGTGCGGCGGCCTGACCCTGGCCGACGTGGGCGCACCTGCGCCGACGAGTGCCTCCGAGTCGACCGCGGCTTCGCGGACCGTCGGCCGCTTGCGCTCGTCAGGCAGTTCGACTTCGCCGAGCCCGATGCGCTCCTGGATGCGCTTCATCCAATGTGGCGCCCACCAGCAGTCGTCACCAAGCATCTTCATGATCGCGGGCACCAGGAACATCCGGACCACGGTGGCGTCCAGCAGGAGCGCGATGAGCAGGCCGAACGCCAGATACTTCATCATCACCAGGTCGGAGAACACGAACGCGCCTGCGACGACGGCCAGCACCAGGGCGGCGCCGGTGATCAATCGGCCGGTGGTGGCGGTGCCGATGCGGATGGCCTCGGCGGTGGACATGCCACGCGCCCTGGCCTCCACCATGCGCGACACCAGGAACACCTCATAGTCGGTCGACAGACCCCAGATGACCGCGATGATCAGACCGATCATGGGGGCCATCAGCGGCTGTGGTGTGTAGTTCATCAGCCCCGAGCCATGCCCATCGATGAACATCCAGGTCAGCGCACCCATGGTCGAGCCGAGCGTCAGCGCGCTCATTACCGCGGCCTTGATCGGCAGCACCAGCGAGCCGAACGCCAGGAACATCAAGATCGTGGTGGTGCTGATCAGCAGGACCAACATCAATGGCAACTTGTCGAACAGGCTGTGAATGCCGTCCTGCGCCAACGCAGGTGTGCCACCTACCGACATGGTCAGTCCACGCGGCGGCGGTATCGCGCGCAACTCCGCGATCTTCTTGGCGGCGTCGTTGGGGTTGGTCAGAGCGTTCTGCAACACCCGGACCGACGGATCCTTGGACGCACCGTCCAGGTAAGGGCGTTCCTGCCACATCTTGGCCGGGTCGTTGTTCGGGTCGACGAAGCCGGAAACGGCCATCACCTTGCTGCGGGCGTCGGCGATCTGCGCGTCGGTCACCGGCTGGCCGTCTTCGCTCTCGATCACGAGTGTCAGCGGATCGGTGCGGAAGCCGGGGAAGATCGTGTCGAATTCCTGCTGCGCCTGTCGCACCGGGTTGTCCGGAGGCAGGTACTTCTCACTGATGCCGCCAAGGGAGAGATTTCCGAGCGGGATGATCAGCGCAATCATGACGATCACGATGGGCACGGCGAACGCGGCAGGCCGCTTCATCACGCGATTGACCAACTTGCCCCAGAAGCCCTTTTCGACCTCTGCCCTGGTCTTGGTCTTCTGCGTCTTGTCGGCCAGCCAGTTCAGCCACCAGACGATCGGGCCGCGTACGAGCGGCACGGCCCGCGACAGGGCGAGTCCGGCGATGACCACCGAGACGAAGATCACGACGCCGAGCAGGATCCAGTACAGCGCACTTTCGATGACGCCCGCGTCACGCAGCGCGATCACTCCGTACCCGAGCGCGCACATCAGGCTGATATAGCCGAGGACCAAACCGATGAGGGCCAATCCCGCGCCGCGTTCACCGGTCGTCCTGATGCGCGATCGGGCGATGTGCCCGAACGCGATGCCCAGCGGCGGAAGCAGGATCCCGACCGGGATGGACGCCAGGGCAAGGGGATTGGAGCGCGGATTGGAGGGGTCGGAGATGATGGGATCGGGCTGGGCGAACCGCACCAGCATCTTCACTCCGACGGCATCGACCTTCGGCCCGAGGATCGCCAGCACGGCCGCCAGCACGGTGATCGAGAGAATCGACGCCAGCATGACCGAGGCGATGATCGCGTAGGTGATCGACTTCAGGAAGTCCAGTGGGATCAGAAG
>NZ_JBOGDD010000723.1:0-4948 GCF_050701675.1 Mycobacterium sp.
GAGCTGCCGGCCGGGGCGCGCGAAGTCGTGCTGCACTTCAGCTCTTCATCCTATCGAACAGGGAAGATGGTCACCCTTATTGCGTCGCTCCTCGCCCTTGGATTGATCCTGGTGCCTGCCTTCCGCATGCGGAGGCAGGATGCCTGATCGCGCGCTCGTCATCATTCCGACCTACAACGAGCGGGAGAACCTGCCGTTGATCGTCGGTCGGGTCCATGCGGCGCGTCCCGAGGTGCACGTGCTCGTCGTCGACGACGGCAGCCCGGACGGTACCGGGGAGTTGGCCGACGAGCTGTCTCTCGCCGATCCGGATCGCATCCACGTCATGCACCGCGCCAGCAAGGCCGGTCTCGGCGCGGCGTACCTCGCGGGTTTCGCCTGGGGCCTCGGCAGGGGTTACTCGGTGCTGGTCGAGATGGACGCCGACGGATCGCACGCGCCCGAGGAGCTGTACCGCCTGCTCGACGCCGTCGACAAGGGCGCCGATCTGGCGATCGGCTCGCGCTACGTCGACGGCGGCACCGTGCGGAACTGGCCGCGGCGGCGGATGGTGTTGTCGCGCACGGCGAACGGCTACTCCCGCATCTCGCTGGGGGTCGACGTCAACGACATCACCGCCGGCTACCGCGCGTACCGGCGCGAGGTACTTGAGAAGATCGACCTCAACGCCGTCGACTCGAAGGGCTACTGCTTCCAGGTCGACCTGACGTGGCGCACCATCAGCGCGGGCTTCGTGGTCAAGGAAGTCCCGATCACCTTCACCGAGCGCGAGCTCGGCAAGTCCAAGATGAGCGGCTCCAACATCCGCGAGGCGGTCTTCAAGATCGCCGAGTGGGGCATTCGCGGCCGACTCGACCGCGCCCGCGGCGTGGTGCGCTAGAAGTCGGTCAGCTGCCGCTGCCGCGGCGCTTGGTCTTGATGATGTCGAGCCGCTCCTTGAGGAGCTCGTCCAATTCCTCCACCGAGCGTCGCTCGAGCAGCATGTCCCAGTGGGTCCTTGGCGGCTTGACCTTCTTGGGCTCGGGGACGTCGCCGTCGATCAGCGTGCCCTCCATGCCGTTGCGGCAGGGCCAGGTACCGGGGATCTCGGCTTCGTCGGCGAACGGAACCTCGAACTCCTCGCCGTTGTCGGTCCGGTAACGCGCCACCTGACGGGGCGCCAGGTCATGATTACGGTCGGTCTCGTAGCTCACGGCTCCGAGGCGACTACCTCGCAGAACACGATCAGCCATCGTCACTACTCCTCATCCGACATCTTCTTCCGCATGTATCCGCGAGTATCAACGCAGCCAATTGGCGCGAAGTTCCCGACGCGACTGTCCATGCTACCGGGGTCGACGCCGTCTGCCGTTTACAGTCGAGTCCCGTGGCGCCAGAAACTCGACGACGGTCCCGAGTGCAACCATGCCGTTGGTGTGGTCGTGAGGTCGCCGACGCGGGAATGGGACGGCGTCGGCAGTACTGCAGGCAGTCCTGCCGCCAGCGCGCCTACGAGCAGCGCGCCATGGTCAAGGGCACGTCGCTGGCTCCCGATTCGGTGGTCCTGACCGCTGACGAGGCGGCCCAGCTGTCCGACCGGGTCTACCAGGTACGGTGCGCCGCAGAGGACGTCGCCACGGCCATCGAAGAGGGTGCCGAAGGAGCTGAACTGCGCGATCTGTGTGACGCGCTGATGCGTGCGGCGAAGGCGGCCGACGGCTGGCGCTGATCGCACCCGTCCAGGCGGATCGGCACCACGTGCGTTTGGAGGTCGTGCAGGGCGGTGAATCGCCCTGGTAGATCCCATCGCAAAGATCTTCTCGATTGGGCTGAACCATCTTGGGGCTTCGCCCGTCGTTCCTCCTGACAGCTCCCGAAGGGAGCGTGACGCCAGAAGGGATACATCGTGACCCTGCAACTTCCGCTTCCAGCGACTGCATCCGAGCTCGAGTCCGCCGTGTGGCACTTCGGTGACTTCGTTCTCGACCTTCCCCGCTACGAGTTGCAGCGCAACGGGGTCTCGGTCCGAGTCGAGCCGCAGGTATTCGATGTACTGACGTACCTGGTGAAGCACCATCGCCGGGTCGTAACGAAGACCGAGTTGTTCGACGCGGTGTGGGGCGGACGCTTCGTTGGGGAAGCAGCTCTTTCCAGTCGGATCAAGGCAATCCGGCGCGCGCTTGGCGACGACGGGGCATCGCAGCACTACATCCGGACCGTGCGTGGGCGGGGATATCAGTTCGTGGGCGTCCTCGTCGACCCAGAGGCCGACCCCATCGAACGCAAGACCGATGTCTGCGACTTGGGAACAGGGAATGTGCTGGACCTGGGGATCGTCGCGCGAGTAGGTGGCGTTCTGCATGTCCGCTCTCGACGATCACGTGGTCACGGCCGGACGCGCTACCGCGTTGCACCCTCGACGCGGCGTAGGGAATTCAGCGGCCCACCGAAATGAGTTCGCGCGGCTCGACGTTGTCGATTGCGAGCGGCCATGGCTCGCTCGTAATACGGGAAGTCATGCCGGCAGCGAGAACACGGGGTCGGTTATGCTGCGAGCGCGGGCGTCAGCGGCGTGATCGGAACGTCACCGCCGACCATGCGTGCAGTCCTAGCCGTCAGCCGCGAGACCACGGAGCGATAGAGGGACAGCCCATCATGACGGACTCTGGCACCGAGCCGCGGCGGATGGACGATTCGGCGAGAGCCGAACTCATGCGGCGGATCCATGACGAGCATGCGCCGGCGTTGCTCCGGTACGTGCTTCGCCTGACAGGTGGCGACCGGGGGTTCGCGGAGGACGTCCTTCAGGAGTCGCTGCTGCGGCTCTGGAAGAACAGCACCATCCTCACGACCTACTCCGAGGATTCAACTCGAGCGTGGTTGTACACGGTGGCCAGGAACTTGGTGATCGACGACCGACGGAGTTCTCGCTACAAGCGCGAGTTGCAGACCGAGACCGTTCCCGAGCGCAGTACTCCAGACATCTTCGGCCCTGCGGTGGACAAGTGGGTGGTGTCCGACGCCTTGCGATCGTTGAGTCCCGAGCACCGGGCCGTAGTGGTGCGGGCGCACTACCTGGGGCAAACCGCCGTCGAGATCGCTCGCCACGAGGGCATTCCGCCGGGAACCGTCAAATCGCGGCTGCATTACGCACTGCGTGCGCTCCGCGTCGCGTTGGAGGAAAGGGGGGTAGTCCGATGACCTCGGATCGGAACATGGCCGAGTGGGATGCCGCCTATCTACTCGGCGCCCTGTCGGCAGAGGAAGCTGCTGAGTACGAGCGGTACCTGGCCGATGCGCCGCAGCAGACGGAATTGCAAAACTCCGCCGACATTCCCGCCATCCTGGACGTCCTTTCTCCTGAAGAGGCGCTCGCACTAATCGATGAAGGGCCAGAATCCGAAGAACGGGGGACGACTGCCGCCCAGCCCGCGTCACTCGCGGCGGCAGCGGAGAGGCGTCGCCTCCGGTCTCCCCGTGTCCGACTGGCGACAGCGCTCGCATCGGCCGCAGCATTCCTCATCGTCGGGGGCATCGTGGGATACGCCGTCATCCCGCGCGAATCGTCGACCGGCGTCGCACTCCAGGCGATGGCTGCCGGCGAACGAGCCGGCGTCACGGCGTCGCTGGCGGTCTCGGATGAGCCTTGGGGAACGCGCCTCGACTGGCATTGCGAATACACCAAGGACTGGGCGACGAATGTCGACAGCTACGACCTGGTGGTCACGACGAAGGACGGCGCGGAGTCCACCGTGGCGTCCTGGCGCCCCTCGGGGGACGAGGCGTCGAACTTGGCGGCCGCCACGGTGATTCCAACGTCGGACATCCGCACCGTCGTGATCCGTGAAGCCGGTACCGCTACGCCGCTGGCGGTCACTACCCTGGCCTAGAGCTGGCCGCGCGAGGTTCTCCATGCAATCTCCTGACAATCTTCATGTAACGATGTGTCCGCCCGTAGATGCTGGTCACATGAGAAATGTCCTGCGCACCCTTATCGTCGGTGTCCTCGCGCTCTTCGCACTGGGCACCCTGTCCGCTTGCTCGAGTGGCTCGTCCACCGAGTCGTCGAGGGCTCCGTCGACCCAGTCGACCGCCGCCGCCCTCGCACCGCTTCCGCAGTCCGGCAGTTACGTCGGCGACATGGAGGCCGACGGCAAGAAGATGACCATCGGCATCGCCGTCGACGGCAACCAGGTCACCGCGTACGCCTGCAACGGCGTCGACGACGAGGCCTGGTTCTTCGGCGACCAGAGCGCCGGGAGGATCGACGTCACATCGAAGTTCCGCGACACCCTGCTTGCGTCGTTCAACGGCACGGATTTCACGGGTCGACTCGTGATGAACGGCACCAGGTACGACTTCACCGCCAACCCCGTCACCGGACCGGCGGGGGTCTACACCGCTGCCCTCGACGGCGCCCGCGCGGCGTGGATCGTGCGGCCCGACGGTTCCGCGATCGGCGTCCAGTTCAACGGTGGCATCACCGGCCGTGACTTCGAGCAGGCCGAGCTGCAACAGCTGAACGCCGCGCAGTTCCAGTCGCAGGTCCGCAACAAGCGGATCCTGCAGCAGGCCAGTCAGGTCATCAGCCTGCAGAACCGCACCTTGCGCTCGAAGATCAACGGTCGCGACGTGACCGGGCAGATCGTGACGGGTACCACCCGCTTCTGACCCGGTGTCGGGCTCTCCACGTTTTCCTCGTGGCGAGTGGAAGGCTTCCGGCCCCAGACGCGGCTGCGTAGCGTCGCATGATCGTGACCGCATCAGTCGAGCCTGCCGCCGTAACCACGGTCACGTCGCCGACGGCGAAAGTACGCCTGCGGCAGCGCAAGTGGGGCTTTATCCGACTGGCGTCACCCGTCGTCCTCTTGGCCCTGTGGCAGCTGGGCAGTGCGATCGGCCTGATTCCGCAGGACATCCTGCCCGCACCCTCCCTGATCCTCGAGGCCGGTATCGAGCTGATCGAGAA
>NZ_JBOGDD010000724.1:0-2559 GCF_050701675.1 Mycobacterium sp.
CGTCTAGCCCGGCCGAGCGCGCCGGTCAGCATACCCGCGGCCCCCGCGATCAGCGCTGCGAGCCAGACCAGGTGGGCCGCGATCATGACGCCTCGGTGGGCTGCCGGCGGCCGGTCGCCGCCGACCCGGTACACCACGAGATCGTCGTCGGCATGGGCGACGGGCAGCGCCAGCCGTGGCGCGTCCGCACCACCGCCCTCGACGACGACCCAGCCGACGCCTGCCCTGGCCAATTCGGCTGCGCCAGCACCAGACAGCACCAGGGCTTCCACGCCGCGGGCACGCTCACCCTCGCCGGGTACGGTCTGCCCGCCGATCACCAGGTCGCCGGTGCTGAGCACGTCGGCAGACACCCAGCGCGGCAGCGGCTCCAGCACGGGTACGTCCCCCGCCCACGGGTAGTGCCGCATGCTGCCGGGTGGCAGCACCGCGACCGGTCGCGGGGCGGCGTTGATCAGCGCGGCCGCCGTCGTCCACCCCTGCGGGTAGCGCACCGAGGTGACCTTCCCGCCCACCCCCCACGCCAGGTCGGGAAGGACGGCCACCAGCGCGAGGCAACACACCGCAGCCGAGACGCCCTTCGGGACCCTGCGCTGCATGGTGACCAGCGCCGACGCACCCGCCACCGCGTAACCGGGCACCGCCAGTGCGACCCACTTCTGGGCGTCGCGCAGCACACCGAGGCCGGGCAGCACGCGAACGACGGCCTCGACGGCCGCCAAGCCGGGGCCCGTCGCCATCGCTGCCGGCACCACCACCGCGATGGCCGCGAGCGCGATCAGCGGCACCGCCCCCGAACACCGCACCGCCGTCGGTAGGCCCACCGCGACCACCGCGAGCAGAACCACGGTGGCGACGACGGCGAAGAGCGTCATCCGGGAATCCGGTACGGCCTGGCCGTTCCAGATGCCCCCGAGACCGGCGAGGCTCGCCAACGTGCCAAGGCCCGGCTCCGCCCGGGCGGCGAATTGGGGCACGCCGGCCTGGGTCAACGAGAGTGAATCCGCCACCAGCGGCGCGACGAGCCACGGCAGCGCACCGAGCATCGCAGCGCCCAGCGACATTGCGGCGCACAGTCGTCTGGAGCGGCCCGTCCCCGGCGCCGCGCAGCTCACCAGCGCCACCGCCGCCGCGAGCATCAGCCCCGTCGGCGTCAGACCGGCCAGCGCGATCCAGAACAGCACGGGCCACCAGGAGGCGTCACCGTCCTGCGCGCGCAGCCGTAGCACCGCGGCAGCCACCCACGACAGGCAGCCGTACCCGACGAGCAGACTCCAGTGCCCCTGCAGAAGACGTTCTGCGACATAGGGATTCCACACCGCGAGCGTCGCGGCGACGAACTGGCCCGGCATACCGGAGGCGGGAACCACGACCGCGGCCAGACGCGCGGCACCCCAGCCGGCGAGCCACAGCCCGACGATCAGCAACACCTTGACCACCACGCCGCCGTCGACGACGTGCGACGCCAGCGCCACCGCGAAGTCCTGCGGCAGCGCCCGGGGTGCGGCCTCGGTCAGCCCCAACGCGGCGTCGGTCAGATATGCCCGCGGTGTGGATACCGCGTCACGGAGCAGCAGATAACCCGGCGCCAACAGGGGCGCCGTCACCGTCAGGGACAGTGCCAGCGCGTAGGCGGGCACTGCAAGCCGGTACCGAGCGATCAGACTGGTCGGTCCGGTGGCAGGTCCGATGGTCTCTGCGTGGGTATCTTCTCGGTTGCGGCCTCGGCGGCGGGCATCGGACCGGTGTCGGCGGGGCGCCTGCCGAAGAACCCGTGCCCGGTGTCGTCGAGGCCGGGATCGATCAGTGCGGACTCCGCCCTCAGGGTGAACGAGCCGAGCAGCACACCACCCACCAGAGCCAGCAGGCCGACGGCGGTGAAGGTGATCGGCAGGATCCGTCCCCACAGGGAGACGACGTCACCCTCGTCGCGGGCGCTGGCGACCTGCGCCTCGACGGTGTCCTCGTTGGTCGTGACCTTGTAGTCGGCGAACGTGACCTCGGGCTTCAGGGCATCGCGGGCGTAGTAGTGGTAGCCGTGCTCCTCGGCCTTGACGATGGTTCCCGAGACGGGATCCACCCAGAACGTCCGCTGTGCGGCGTAGTACCGGGTCATCGTGATCTGCTCGTCGGGCTCGCCGGGTAGGCCCCACAGCTCGGCACGCGCGGAGACCGTGCTGTCGGCGTCGTCACCGTAGAGCGATGCGTACTTGACCGGATCCACCAGCTTGCCGTCGGCGTCGTAGCCCACGTTCTGGGTGAACCGGAAGGTGTTCAGCCCGTTGACGTCCTCTTCACCGTCGTAGTTGGCGTCGTACGCCTTCTGCGCGATCGGATCGAAGTAGGGGTACGTCTTCTTCTCGGTGTCGAACGGGAAGCGATAGGCCAGACCCTCGTGCGGCAGCGCGACGTTGGTCGGCGGCTGGGGATCGGAGATGCTGCGCGGCTTCTGCACCGAGCCGCCGGGATTGGTGTCGCTCGACACGGCCAATGCGGTCTTGCGGTCCAGCGTGACGGTGTCGACGAGAGCCAGGAGCAGGCCGTTGTCCTTCTGCTTGT
>NZ_JBOGDD010000725.1:0-3646 GCF_050701675.1 Mycobacterium sp.
GCCTCGTTGATGCCGCACACGATCGCGATCCCGTGCTCGACGGCGAGCGCCGCGAGTTCGGCGACGACAGGACCGTCGAGGCGCTCGGCCGAGGCGAGGAAGCGCTCGTCCATCACGGGGACGGTGAAAATCGAGTACTCGGGGAACACCACGAGCTCGCTCCCCCTGGCGCGCGCCTCGGACACCAGGCGACGGATCGTCGACAGGTTGGCTGTCTTGTCCTCACCGGGCGCGATCTGGGCGACTGAGCAGACGACCATGGGACCTCCTATATTGCAGCAATGTTTTGAGCGGTGGGCGGCGGGGCCATGCGGTCCATCCGACCGAGAACGACGGTGTAGCAGACGATTCCGGCGAGAAGCACCACGCCGGTGACGATGAAGGCGCCGGCGAACGAGCCGGTCCTGTCGACGACCATCCCCGTCACGATCGGCGCGGCGATGCCGATCAGGTTGGCGATGAAGTTGACGATACCGCCAAGGGTGCCGGTATACCCCTCGGGCGCGATCAGGGATACGATGCTCGACCCCGCGGGCACCGAAACGGCAAGTCCCGCAGCGCCGATCGAGATGAATACGATCGCGGGCGCGATGGTGTCGACGTACGCCGCGCCGGTGACGGCCAGCGCGGCGAGCATGCTGACCACCAGCACGATGCGCCGAACCTTGGTCACCTGACCCGTGCGCGCCACCCACCAGTCCATCAGCAGGCCGGCGATGAGGAACTGCGCGATCACCGCGACCAGCCACGGGATCATCGAGTACAGCCCACCCTGAAGCAGGTTCACCCCGAACTCCTGCTTGAGGTAGCCGGGCAGCCAGGTCAGCAGAACGTAGTAGGCGTAGGTGTAGGACGCGTATCCGAGCGCCAGACCCCAGGTCTTGCGACGGCGCAGCAGGTGGCCGACGCCGCGCAGCGAGCCCCCGCCACGGTTCTCCTCGTCCTCCGCGTCGCCGGCTTTGAGGTAGGCGTGTTCCTCGGCGGACATCTTGCCCTCGGCAACCGCCTGTGACGGGCTGCGGTACAGCAGCCACCACGCGACGAGGTAGAGCAGGCTGAGCGCCCCGGTGAACAGGAACGCGGCGTGCCAGCTGAACGTCGACACCAGGAACGCCATGATGGGGATGCCGATGACGTTGGAGATCTTGGCGCAGCCGTCGAAAATGGCTGTCGCCGTGCCACGTTCCTGCTTCGGGAACCACTGGCCGATCGCCTTCCAGCCGGCTGGCACCGTCGGCGCCTCACCGACGCCGAGCAGCAGCCGGGCGGCGATCAGGATGCCGAGGCCGCCTGCGGCCGCGGAGGCGAACGACGCGATTGCCCAGAGGAAGACACCGACGCGGTTGACCCACGGCACGCCGATCTTGTCGATGATCGTCCCGATGGGCATCTGCAACAGGGCATAGGTCCACAGGAACGCGGATGCCACCACCCCCATCTGGGCGGCGCTGATGTGGAAGTCGTCCATGATGTCCGGCGTGGCCACCGAGAGGTTCACGCGGTCGATGTAGTTGACGAACATTCCGGCGCCGAGGAGGCCGCCGATTTGCCAGCGGAAGCGGCCCTTGGGGCGGGCCAGCGTGTCGGGCGCGGCGGTGACGCCGTGTGCCTCAACGTTGTTCATGAGCGGCCACCCGTCAGCACGGCGTGATGATCGAGGTCACTGATCTCGGTGAAGGCGGCGGTGAAGCCGGCCATCAGGGCCCCGTGCTCCATGGTCAGCGCGATCTGGTCGGCGCCATGTTCGACGGCGAACCGCTTCTCCTCCGGAGCCCACGCCGGGAGCACCCAGGGCTTGCCCGCGGTGCGGGCGGCCTCGGCGATGCGGGCCAGATCGGCGAAGTCGCCATCGGTCCTGGAGTACGCGCCACGGTCCCGGCGCAGCGACAGATCCGACGGCCCGACGAACACGCCGTCGACGGTGTCGAGGGCGAGAATGCCCTCGATCTGCTCGATCGCGCCTGCGTCTTCGATCATCGGGTAGCAACGCGTCTTCGCGTCCTGCTCGCGTACCCATTCGTCGGTGAATCCCCCGTATGCGGACGTGCGGCCGCCCGCGAAGCTGCGGTCCCCGCGCGGCGGGAACTTGGCGAAGGCGGTCACGACCGCGGCGTGTGCGGCGTTCTCCACGTGCGGAATGGCGATCACGTCGGCGCCGAAGTCGAGCGCCTGCTGGATCGGGCCGCGTTCGGGCCCAAGGACTTTGGCGATGACTTCCAGGCCGATGGCCTTGGCGAACGGGATGAAGCGCTCGAGGTCGGCGAGGTCGAAGGTGCCGTGCTCGATGTCGAGTACGGCGGCGCCGTAGCCAACCTGGCGGGCGATCTCGGCGGCGGCGACGTTGGGCCCGGACAGCCACACCGCATAGCGACGATTCGGTTCCACGGTTTCTCCTCGAACTTGAGCTGGCGATGGAGGATGACTACCCACTGTGGCGGGCACCACACTCCGTGTACATTTCTTGTATACACAGGATGTACCTGTTGTGTCCAGTACGGTGACATGAGCGAAAGGAGGGTTCATGACCGTTGACGTCAGGGAGTCGGGCGCCACGCAGTCGGCCCGAGACCGGGTCTACGAGTGGGTGCGCGACGAGATCATCAAGGGCACGCTGCCCGCGGGTGGCTTCCTCGACGAGGTCAGGATCTCCGAACTGGTCGGCACCTCGAGGACCCCGGTCCGAGAGGCATTTCATCGACTCAACTCCGAGAGGTTCATCGACCTCCTGCCCCGCCGGGGTGCCCAGGTTCGCACCGTCACGTCGCGCGAACTCGAGGAGGTCTATGCCTCGCGGCGGCTGATCGAAGGTCACGCCGCCCGTGCCCTGTGCGTGGCGGACGCCGGGGCGCCCCGCCAGCTGGACGAGTTGGCCGATCAGATGGAAGACGCAGGGCGGGAGCAGGACTGGTTCACCGTTGCGCGGCTCGACCGTGCGTTCCACCGATCGATCGTCGAAGCACACGGTAACTCGATTCTCACCGAACTCTATGACGGGTTACGGTCCAGGCAGCAGCGGGTCGCCGTGCGCGCCCTGCAGATCCGTCCGCAACGTGTTCCGGAGATCGACCGTCAGCACCGCGCCATCATCGGCGCGCTGGTGGCCAACGACATCGATGGCGTGGCAGTTCTCCTCGACGAACACCTACGGCCGATCCCGGAGATCACCTCGGCGCTGGGTTGAGCCGGGGCAGTCGGATCAGCCGCCACCCGGTCGAGACCCATGTTCGGACTGTCCACCTATGCGCGACAATTCGGGCGACGGAGGCGACGGCGCGCGGGTCATGACGCTCGGTTGGGCCGCGTCAACCAAGGCGGCGGTTCCACGTCGTCATCGTCGTACCTGAACGCCGCCTCCTTGAGGAGATTTCTCTTGTGATAGAGGCTCAAATCGTCGATCGCCGCTAGTGACTCATCGGTGAGTTCGCTGCGAACCCCGCTCTGCGCGTGGGCAAATGGAACGAAGGCCCGCAACACAGCGGGTGCGTCCAGAGCGATCTCGAGCGGGATGTGTTCATCTGCGCAAGTACCGTCGAGCAGCCATTCGATACGCGCCGCGCTCCACCGCAGCGGGTCGCAGCTCCCCGAGTCGAACATCGTCATCAACAGGCTTTGGTAGGCGGCGTCCCGAAACGGTGCGCCTGCCGGG
>NZ_JBOGDD010000726.1:0-1948 GCF_050701675.1 Mycobacterium sp.
TTCCTGCACAATCATCGCGTCCGGCTTCTTGGATAAAGCCGTGCGTTCGTACAGCATCGAGTCGATGCGCTCGCGCCAACCCCGCTCCGGCACGCGGTACCGACCTCACGATGACCGCCATCTCGGACCACGGCACACCGTCGACCAGATGCGCCCGGCGCAGGGCGTCGGCGATCACCGCGGATTCCGCACGCTCGGTTGCGGCGATCCGCACCGCCAATGACCCCGGCCGGTCGTCGGCCGCGGTGAGGTGCCTGGCGTCGTCGACGCCGGGCAGCCTGGCCGCGATACCCGTAACGGCTCGAGCAATGGCCGATGCGCACCGGTGCGAATCGGAGAGCACGATCGCCGGATGCTCACCCGCGCCGAGCAGCGCGGGGTCGGCGCCGCGGTAGCCGAACACCGACTGATTCGGATCGCCCGTGATCACGGCGAGCTCGGCACCGGCCGCCAGCACGCGGACCAGAAGAGCCGCCTGGGGATCGAGGTTCTGCGCATCGTCGACGAGCAACAGACGGATTCTGCCTCGCTCGGCGGCCAGCAGTTCGGGGTCGGCGGCGAAGGCCTCGAGGGCAGCGCCGACCAGTTCGGCAGCGCCGAGTGCGGGGACCGTCGCCTGCGGAGCCGCCATGCCGACCGCGGAGCGCAGCAGCATCACGTGTTCGTACACCTGCGCGAACTGACCGGCGGCCACCCACTCCGGACGGCCGGCCCGCCTGCCCACACGTTGCAGCGCAGCGGGTTCCACCCCCCGTTCGGTGCAGCGGGCAAGGAGGTCCCGCAGCTCATTGGCGAACCCGACGGTGCCGAGGGCGGGCAACAGATGCCGGGGCCAGGCCACCGAGGCATTGGCTCCGTCCTCCAGATCGCCCGCGAGGAGCTCGCGGATGATGCCGTCCTGCTCGGCGCTGGTGACCAGCCGTGGCGGAGGATCACCGTTGCGCTGCGCCGCCAACCGCAGCACCGCGAAGGCATACGAGTGGACGGTGCGCACCATCGGCTCACGTACCGCGGAGCGTCCGGAGTCACCCAACAGCGCTGCGGTGACCGCGGCACGGGCGTGGGCGCCGAGCCTGGCCGAACCCGTCAGCAGCAGAACGGATTCCGGATCGGCCCCGGCGGCGATGCGCGCGGCCGCCGTCTCGACGAGCAGCGAGCTCTTCCCGGTGCCCGGCCCGCCGAGCACGCGCACGGTGCCCCGCACACCGGGTTCGGTCAGCACGGTGGGAGACGGTGCAGTGCGTGGCGCGGGCATGAACGAATACCACCACGGGGGTACGACAAGATCCCACGGACGGGAGCGTGGCAGCATCGACGGCGTGACCTCTCCGCTGCACACGTACCGCTTCGGCCCCGCTGAACCCCCTCGCGCACTCCTCATCCACGGCCTGACGGGTTACGGCAAGCGGTGGGAGTCGCTGGCCACCACCCACCTTCCCGAGGTGAGCATGCTGGCCCCCGACCTGCTCGGCCACGGCCAGTCGTCCTGGGACGCCCCGTGGACGATCGAGGCCAATGTCACCGCCCTCGGCGCCCTGGTCGACGCCGAAGCAGGAGGTCCGGTGGTCGTGGTGGGCCACTCGTTCGGAGGAGCCGTCGCCCTGAACCTGGCTGCGACGCGGCCGGATCTGGTGTCCGGGTTGGTGCTTCTCGATCCCGCGGTGGGTCTCGACGGCGGGTGGATGCGCCGGATCGCCGACGAGATGTTCAGCTCCCCCGACTACACCGACCGCGCCGAGGCCCGTGCCGACAAGTTGGACGGATCGTGGGTCGAGGTGGACGAACGGGACCTCGATCGCGAACTCGACGAGCATCTCGTCGACCTACCCAACGGGCGCGTCGGATGGCGTGTCAGCATGCCTGCCGCCATGGCGTACTGGAGCGAGTTGACCCGGCCGGCGCTGGCGCCGCGCGACGGCACGCCGACGACCCTGGTCCGGGCCAAGCT
>NZ_JBOGDD010000727.1:0-3329 GCF_050701675.1 Mycobacterium sp.
GGTGAAATCCGGTGCGCGGTCCAGCGCTTCGACGGATCGCAGGATCGAGGTGGCCGAACCCGTTCCGAGCAGTGGCTGGGTTAGCGTGTCCACCTTCGTCAGCAGTTCGGCGTCGGTCAGCGGCCTGGCGAGGCTTCCGCGGGCATGAGGGACGTGCACCCGGACGTCCTCTCCGCCCGCGAGCCGCACCGTGATCGTCGCCGCGTCGCGCGCACAGTCCGGTGCGGGCAGCAGCTCGGTGACTGCGCGTAGCCGTTGTACGTCCGGTGACGTGGCCCGCGCGTCGGAGAACTCGGCCAGTCCGCCACTGCCGTCGATCAGACCGACGGCGACGCCGTGGCGAGCGCTGAACCGGGCCTGGAGCCCGTCCTCCGGCTGGAGCCTGCCCATCAACTCGGGAACCAGCGGGTGACAGACGACTTCGACCGACTCGATGCGGGCCGGATCCGTGACTCGGCGGCCGGCTTCGACCGCTGCGTCGATGGCGGGGTGCGCGACGATACCGCAGGGGTAGGGCTTGAAGGTGTTGCTCTCCAGTTCCCACGGGTCGGACCACGACCGCAGGAGTGCCCCGTCGTCGGCGGCGTCGGCGAATATCGTGAGCACACCCGAATCGCCGAGCGGATCGGCCAATCCGGGATAGCCGCCCACCGCGAGCCGGGCCGCCAGCACTCCGTTGGCGGCAGCCTTGCCTGCGTGGAATGGCTTGGTCATCGATCCGAACGCCTCGCGGTGCCCCAGGGTCATGGTCGACGCCGCGGCCAACGCCGACTCGAGCGCATCGGAGTCGAACCCGAGAAGCACGGCAGCCGCGACGGCGGCGCCGAAGACGCCGCACGTTCCGGTGATGTGCCAGCCGCGGTCATAGTGGTTGGGCGAGATCGCGTTACCGATTCGCAGCTGGGCCTCACAGCCGAGTGCGAACGCGCGCAGGCACCGGTCGCCATCGACGGCCGCCTGGTCGTGAAGCGCCACCAGCACTCCGAGCACCGCGGCGCCGGGATGGATCACCGTGGCGAGATGCGTGTCGTCGAAGTCGTCGTAGTGGGCCGCGGTTCCGGTCAGCAGCGCCGCCCAGTGCTCGTCGAGGACGTCCGAACGGCCAAGGACCGCGGCCGTTCCGGGTGCGGAGAGTCGCGCCGCGGCGGCGACGATGGCGTCGACACCGGGTGTGCGCGCCGCACCGACGGCGGTTCCCAACACGTTGAAGAGGCTTCGTTTGGCGGCGGCAGCGGCGGCCGGTGGTAGCGGCGTCGCAGCGGCATCGGTCAGCTGACCACAGAAGTCGGTGGTCCGCGTCACAGCGGTAATCGGCATGACCAGGACACTATGAACGCCGGATGTGAGGAACAACACCGTTCCCCGACGGGATCATTGCAATTTCTGCAACAGTTCCTGGCGTTCGCGACCTTCCCTGCGGGCGATCCTGGCGAGGTCGCCGATGCTCTCGTGGTGAGCCCCCGCATGGGGATAGGCCAGAAGTACGGTGCGCCCGGCCGGCGCGGGATCGACGATCCTGATCCGCACCACCCGCGGATGTTGGTGATCGGTCATCCCCTCGGGAACCACCGAGACCCCGATACCCGCGCCCACCATGGACTCCACCACGAAGAGGTCGTTGCCTTCGACCGCGATGCGTGGCACGAAACCCGCTCTGGCGCAGGCATTCACCATGTGGGTACGACTACTGGAACCCAGCTCCATCGCGATGAACGGCCGGTCCCGCACCTGGGCCAGCGACACGCTCTGCCGTTGAGCCAGTGGGTCATCCGCAGGTACTGCGAGCAACAGCGACTCGGTGAACAACGGGACCACGACGAAGTCGCCTTCGTTGGGCGACAACGACGTGAACGCGACATCGGCCTCACCACGCAGGAGTGCGGCGATCACGTCGGTGGCCGAGCCCTGCCAGCAGCGGAACCGCAGGCCGGGATGGTCGACGAGAAGGGCAGCCAGCACCCGCGGCACGAAACCCAAACCGAGGGAGAACGTGTGGGCGATCCTCAGCAGTCGTTGCGGGTGACCGGCGTCGGCGAGCGTGCTGTCGATGGCATCGCGCCTGGCGCGCAGGACACCGTGCGCCTCGCGGACCAGGACGTTGCCCGCATGCACCATCCTGACCCGTCGGCCCGACTGTTCGATCAGAGGCACCCCGAGTTTGCGCTCCAGCGTGCGGATCGCGCGCTGCACTGTCGCGGCGCTGACGCCCAACTCGGCGGCGGTGTGGCCGAAGTGCTCGGTTCGCGCGAACGCCACCAACATCTCCAGATCGGAGAAGGTGATGTCGCTGACCGAGATGTCATCCATGACCGGCGTCGGGCTCCAATGCGAACTCGATGTCCGCGATCAGGTCATCGGTGTCCTCGATGCCCATCGACATCCGGACGAACCCGTCGCCGACGGGATCACCCCACCGCGCCCGGCGGTCGATCGATGTGTGGATGCCGCCGAAGCTGGTGGCGGCGACCGCCAGCGCGCTGCGCTCGACGAGGCGGTGTACCGCTGCGGCGTCGGCCAGTTCGAACGCCACCAGCCCACCGAAGCGCTTCATCTGTGCGCAGGCGATGTGGTGCGACGGGTCGTCGGGCAGGCCGGGATGGCGCACCGACCGCACCGCAGGGTGATCGCGAAGCATGAAGGCCATCGCCAGCGCGTTGTGACATTGGCGCTCGAACCGCAGACCGGCACTGCCCAGACTGCGCAGCGACAACCAGGCCTCGAACGGGCCGAGGATGGCGCCGCCCAGAAGCCTCTCGCGTTCCACCGCGGCCATCAGGTCGGGATGACTGCCCGCGACGTAGCCTGCGATCAGATCGCTGTGCCCGGAGAGCGCCTTGGTCGCGCTCGCCACGACGAGGTCGGCGCCCAGCGAAAGAGGTTGCTGCCCAAGCGGTGTCGGCGTCGTGTTGTCGACGACGAGCGTGGCACCGCGACCCCGGCAGATCAGCGCCAACCGATGCAGATCGACGACGTCCAGCGTCGGGTTGACGGGCGTCTCGGCGAACACGACGTCGGCTGACTCGGCCGCCGCACACATGTCGGCGGCGCGCACCTCGCGCACCACGACGCCGAGTGGCGCGAGGTATTCATTCGCGTATCGGCGTACCTGGTAGTAACCGTCCGCGGGAACGACGAGCGTGGCACCGGGTTTGGCGAGCACGCGCAGGACCGAGGTGATGGCAGCCATGCCCGATCCGAAGGACAGCGCCGAGGTGGCACCCTCCAGATCGGCGAGCGCCGACTCTAGCTGCCGCCAGGTGGGGTTGGAGCTGCGGCCGTAGAAGTCCAGGGGTTGCGACTCGTCCGCCGACAGGTGGTAGGCCGATGCC
>NZ_JBOGDD010000728.1:0-19508 GCF_050701675.1 Mycobacterium sp.
GTACACGCGGGACACCACCTGTTGGGTGTACGGCGGCGTCACCCTCAATCCGTTGTACTGGCCCGCCCGGCACGACGAGACGCTGCTGATGAAGGCCATCTACGAATTCCACCCCGACTACGTCGGATCCCAGGTCTGGTGGGGCGACCCCGAAGAGTCGTGGGGCATGGCCAACATCGAAGGTGGTGACGTGCTGGTTCCCGGCAACGGCGTCGTCATCATCGGGATGAGCGAGCGCACCTCCCGTCAAGGCATCACGCAGTTCGCGGCCCGGCTGTTCGCCGAAGGCGCCGCGACGCAGGTGATCGTCGCCGGGATGCCGAAGCTGCGCGCCGCGATGCATCTCGACACGGTGTTCACGTTCGCCGACCGCGACGTGGTGACGCTCTACCCGGAGATCGTCGACTCGATCCAGACGTTCACTCTGCGCCCCAGCGACACCGCCCCCGGGGTCGACGTGGTGGAGGAGGACAAGCCGTTCGTCACCGTGGTCGCCAAGGCGCTCGGCCTCGACGAGCTCCGCGTGGTGGAGACCGGTGGCACTGCCTACGACTCCGAGCGCCAGCAGTGGGACAGCGGCAACAACCTGGTGGCGGTGGAACCGGGTGTCGTCTTCGCCTACGACCGCAACACCCACACCAATTCGTTGCTGCGCAAGGCCGGTATCGAGGTGATCACCATCGTCGGCGCGGAGCTCGGCCGCGGGCGCGGTGGCGGGCACTGCATGACCTGCCCGATCATCCGCGACCCCGTCGACTAGCGGTCATTCCGCGAGGTCGAACGCCTTGATCACCTTGGTGGGTCGGACTCGCACCACCAGCTCGCCGGGCACCCCGTTTCGTCTGCCGTACTCGTCGGCCTTGTCGGCGCCCATATAACGGCCACCGGTACGGGTCGCGATGGCGACCAGGTCCTGTGGGTCCTCGCTGATCGAAGCGATGCCCTGAACCTGGACGAAGGAGTACGGCGGGTGCGGATCGTCGACGCAGACGACCACGCGGGGATCTCTCGCCACGGCGCGCCCCTTGGCGGTGTCCTTGCCGGTGTTGAACGCCAGTTGGCCACCGTCCACGACGAACCAGACCGGCGCGACCAGCGGTCGGCCGTCGGCAGCCACGAAGCCGAGCATCGCGGTACGGGTGCCCTCGGACAGGAATGCGATCACGTCATCGGAGAGGTCGTCCACCTCGACCACGGTAAGCGAGACAGGTCACGGGCGTCGGACGACGGTCCGATTGACAGGAGACAGTTTGACGGCCTAGGTATATTGGGCGCACGGTTCCACGTGTCGAACCAGATGGCCTCCCAGTCGGGCGACGAAGCGAAGTGATCGAGGAGTCGGTGAACGTCGAATGAGCGACACGCACCTCGAGCCCTCCAAGATCGCGAAGTGGATCCGACGGTTGGCGGTGCCGATCGTGCTCGGCTGGCTGGCGCTCACGGTCATCACGAACGTCGCAGTGCCGTCGCTGGAGGAGGTCGGCCAGCTGCACACGGTGTCGATGAATGCCAAGGACGCTCCGTCCGCGATGTCGATGGAGAAGATCGGCACGACGTTCGACGAGTTCACATCCGACAGCAACGCCATGGTCATCCTGGAGGGCGAGCAACCGCTCGGTCCCGACGCGCATCATTTCTACGACCAGATCGTCAAGAAGCTCGAAGCCGACACGGCTCACGTCGAGCACATCCAGGACTTCTGGGGCGATCCGCTGACGGCGGCGGGCGCGCAGAGCAACGACGGCAAGTCCGCCTACGTACAGGTCTACCTGCACGGCAACATGGGCGAGACGCTCGCCAACGACTCCGCCGCAGCGGTCCGCAAGATCGTCGACGACACTCCGGCGCCACCCGGTGTCAAGGCCTACGTCACCGGTGGCGCGCCGCTCGTGGCCGACCAACACGATGCCGGCGACAAGAGCATCGTCATGGTCACGATCATCACGTTGGTGGTGATCGCGGTGATGCTGATCCTCGTCTACCGGTCGATCGTCACCATGATCCTGATCCTGCTGATGGTGTTCTCCGAGCTCGGCGCGGCCCGCGGCATCGTGGCCTTCCTCGGCTATCACGAGATCATCGGGCTCTCGACCTTCGCGACGAGCCTGTTGACCCTGTTGGTGATCGCCGCGGGGACCGACTACGCCATCTTCCTCATCGGCCGCTATCAGGAGGCCAGGGGCGCGGGCGAGGACAAGGAACAGTCGTACTACTCGATGTTCCACGGGACCGCCCACGTCGTGCTCGGGTCCGGTCTGACCATCGCCGGTGCGATGCTGTGCCTCAGCTTCACGCGACTGCCGTACTTCCAAACCCTCGGCGTGCCCTGCGCGGTGGGCACCCTGGTCGCGGTGCTCGCCGCGCTGACCCTGGGCCCCTCGGTGATCGTGTTGGGAAGTCGCATCGGGCTGTTCGAACCGAAGCGCAACATCCGGTCGCGCGGTTGGCGCCGATTGGGCACCTTGATCGTGCGGTGGCCCGGTCCGATCCTGGTCGCCACGATCGCGCTGGCACTGGTGGGTCTGCTTGCGCTGCCCAGCTACCAGGCCAACTACAACGACCGCAAGTACCTGCCCGCGGACATGCCCGCCAACGTCGGCTACCAGGTGGCCGACAAACACTTCAACTCCGCCCGGATGAACCCCGAGCTGATGATGATCGAGAGCGACCACGACCTGCGGACGTCGGCCGACTTCCTCGTCATCGACAAGATCGCCAAGGCCATCTTCCACACGCCGGGCATCTCCCGGGTGCAGACGATCACGCGCCCGGATGGCAAGCCCATCAAGCACTCGACGATCCCGTTCATGATCAGCATGCAGGGCACGTCGTCGCAGATGAACGAGAAGTACCAACAGGATTCGTTCGCCAACATGCTCAAACAGGCCGACGACATGCAGACCATGATCAACACCCTGACGCACATGCTGGCGCTGATGGATGAACTCTCCGCGAACATCCAGGACATGGCCGTCAAGATCACGGACCTGACGAACGTGGTCTACGAGCTGCGTGACCACATCTCGGACTTCGACGACTGGTTCCGGCCGCTGCGCGCCTACCTGTACTGGGAGCCGCACTGCTACGACATCCCGATGTGCCAGGCGGGGCGGTCGATCTTCGACTCGTTGGACGGCATCGACGAGCTGAGCGACCAGATCGGCGGCCTGGTGACCGACACGCAGAAACTGGCGGCGCTCACTCCGCAGCTGGCGGCGTCGCTGCGACCCCAGCTCGAGCAACTGAAGTCGGTCAAGCAGATGATGCTGACGATGTATCAGACCCAAAAGGGCATGCAGGATCAGCAGGCGGCGATGCAGGAGAACCAGTCCGCGATGGGCGATGCGTTCGACGCGGCGCGCAACGACGACACGTTCTATCTGCCGCCGGAGATCTTCCAGAACAAGGACTTCAAACGCGGCATGAAGAACTTCATCTCGCCCGATGGCCACTCGGTGAGGTTCATCATCAGCCACGAGGGTGATCCGGCCAGCGCCGAGGGCATTTCGCACATCGATGCGATCAAGCAGTCCGCGAAGGAAGCCATCAAGGGCACGCCGCTGGAGGGGTCCAGCATCTATCTGGCCGGTACCGCCGCAACGTACAAGGACATGCGGGACGGGTCGTACTACGACCTGATCATCGCCGGAATCTCGGCAGTCACATTGATCTTCATCATCATGCTGATCATCACCAGGGCCGTGGTGGCGGCCGCGGTGATCGTGGGCACGGTGCTGCTGTCGCTCGGTGCGTCCTTCGGCCTCTCGGTGCTGCTCTGGCAGCACATCCTCGGCTTGCCCCTGCACTGGATGGTGTTGGCGATGTCCATCATCCTGCTGTTGGCGGTGGGTTCGGACTACAACCTGTTGTTGGTGTCCCGGTTCAAGGAGGAACTGCACGGCGGTCTCAAGACGGGCATCATCCGCTCGATGGCAGGCACCGGTTCGGTGGTCACGTCGGCCGGCCTGGTCTTCGCCGCCACCATGGCGACGTTCGCGACCAGTGACCTGATCGTGATGGGCCAGGTCGGAACGACGATCGCGCTAGGTCTGCTGTTCGACACCTTGATCGTCCGCACCTTCATGACCCCCGCCATTGCGGCGCTCATGGGCAAGTGGTTCTGGTGGCCGACGATCGTCAGGTCGCGGGCGGCCAGTCGCCTGCCTCGGGGACCCGAACCCGTGCAGGTCGGAACCTAAGAGGCGCAACCGGATTCGTCATCCCTCGGCAGTGCGCGAGCGCTTCCGGTGGTTGCGGTACCAGTGCGTGGCCCTTTCGATCGAATGGTGCACCGGCTCCGGTCGCCAATCCAGTTCTCGCTCGGCCTTGCCGTGATCCATGGGTGACATGACGTGCATCAGCCGCACGCTGAGTGTCGAAAGGGCCATGTCGCGTCGCAGCACCGTGGCAGCCACGTCGCCTGCAAAGCCCAGCACGTACATCGCGCGCAGCGGGATCCCGAAGCGTGGCGGTGTCGCGTCGCCTGCCCCGGCCGCCGCGGCGTAGAGCTCCCGAGCCGTCATGAACCGCTCGGAGATGATGTACCGCTCGCCGTTTCGGCCCTTGTCGGCCGCCAGCAGGAGTGCGGCCGCGGCATCCTCGATGCCGACGACCTCGCTCGCGGTGTCCCTGACGAACGCGGGCATCTTGCCCGCCGATGCGGCGGACAGCAGCGCGCCGTGGGGGGTCGGCGCGTAATCGCCTGGACCGTACGTATTGGCGACGCACATGGCGACCGCGGGAAGTCCGCGTTCCCTCGCGTATGTCAGCACCAGGTTCTCCGCGGCGACCCGGGACTGGATGTAGCCGCCACCCTTGTCGGCCCAGTTGAACTCGTCGTCCTCGGTGGCCGGGCGGTCTTCGGCGGGGATGCCGATGGTGCCGATGGTGCTGGTGAAGACGAAGCGGTGCAGGTCCGCGTCGACCGCCGCGTCCAGAACATGTTGCAGCCCTTCGACATTGGTGCGGAACAGGGGAGTGGGGTCACGCAGCCACGCCCTGGTGTCGACGACGCAGTAGAACACGTCGTCGACACCGTCCATCGCGGCGTGCAGCGCGTCGTCGTCGAACACGTCACCGTAGTGGCGCTCGACGGTCAGATCGTCGATGGCCTTCGTCGAACTCGTTCGGCGCAGCAGGACCCTGACCTCGTCGCCGCGCTCGACGAGCTGACGAGTGACGTGCGAGCCTAGGAATCCGCTCGCACCGATGACCAACTTCGTTCGACCTGCCATGGTCGTGAATGTAGCGGCACCAGCGGGCGTTCGGTACGGTCAACCGCCGTCGGAAGGGAGTTTGATCAGGTGAACGAATCGGAGCCGTCAGAGCCCGCCGCCGTGGTGCGCGCGCACCGGGTGCACCGGATGGCCGGGCGCGATCCCCACGAGCGCCACCGCGTGGCCACGCCGCTGGAGTTGCTGTTCGACCTGACTTTCGTCATCGCGTTCGGCGTCGCGGCCTCAGAGCTTTCCCACATGGTCGCCGCGGGCCACGTCGGGGTCGGGCTGACGGCGTTCCTGTTCGCGACGTTCGCGACGTGCTGGGCCTGGATCAACTTCACCTGGTTCGCATCGGCATATGACACCGATGACTGGATCTACCGCATCCTGACGATGGTGCAGATGGTCGGCGTGCTCATCCTCGCGCTGGGCATCCCGCCGTTCTTCGGCTCGATCGAACACGGCGGGCACCTCGACAACGCCCTCATCGTCGCCGGCTACGTGGTCATGAGGGTCGCGATGGTGACGCAGTGGCTGCGGGCCGCGCGGCAGGATCCGGCGCGCCGCTCCGCGAGCCTCACCTACGCAACGGTCATCACGATCGCCCAGATCGGCTGGATCGCCTCGATCTTCCTGCCCCTGTCCGTTCCGGTCGGCCTCGTCGTGTTCGCGCTGCTGGCCCTCGCGGAGATGGTGGGACCGTGGCTCGCCGAGACCCGCAAGGGTGGCACCCCCTGGCATGCCCACCACGTCGCCGAGCGGTACGGGCTGCTGGCCATCATCGCCCTCGGTGAGGGAGTGGTCGGCACGGTCGCCTCGCTGGCCGCCGTCACCACCGAACACGGGTGGACGCCGGATGCGATCATCCTCGCCGTCGCAGGCACCGGCCTGACCTTCGGCATGTGGTGGATCTACTTCGCCGTGCCTGCCGCCGACCTCCTGCACGCGCACCGCGAGCGATCATTCCCGTTCGGCTATCTGCACATCGCGGTGTTCGGAGCGATCGTCGGCACGGGCTCTGGACTGCACACCGCCGCCTACTACGTCGAAGGGCACTCCGAGATCGGCCCCGTGGGCACCGTCTTGGCGGTGGCCATCCCGGTGGGGGTGTACATCGCCCTGGTCTTCGTGCTGTACGGGTTGATGGTGAAGGCGTGGGACGGGTTTCACGTCGTGCTCGGGGTTCTGACGGCGGCCGTCCTCGTCGCGGCCGTGGTGTCGGCGGCCGCGGGCGTGCCCATGACGGCATGCCTGCTGATCGTCACCTTGGCGCCGGTGGTCAGCGTGGTGGGTTTCGAGGTGCTTGGCCACCGTCACGCCGCGCAGGCCGTCTCGGCCAGTGTCGTGGAAGGCCGGTAGGAGCCCGACTTACTCCCGCTCAGCGCTCGCGGGCGTTCGCGTCGAACGTCTCGAGTAGCGAGCGCTCCTGCTCGGCCTTCATCAACCGCCGCGCCTTGCCGCGCGTGATGAGAATCCCGATGACGGCGAGCACCCAGATCGCGTACTGCACGGTCCAGGCCAGCCGGAACGACTCGAACGAGTACCCGCCCGCCGCCCCGAGGATGATGCCCATCGCCTGCATGACCAACAGCGAGGCGATGAAGCCGCCCATGTTCACCATGCCCTGAGCGGTGCCGAGGGTGGCGCTCGGATTGAACGTCCGTGCGAAGTCGAAGCCGACCATCGACCCAGGCCCTCCCACGGAGATCACGACGATGAGAACGACCAGCAGCCACAGGGGAGCGCGCCCGGGCAGCGCCAGCACCACCGTCCAGACCAGCGCATTGGTCGCGATGATCACCAGGACGATGCGGGAGCGGCGGTGTGGGTTCCGCCCGGTGAAGATGCCGATCGCGATGCCGAACGAGATCGCGGCCACCACCGAGATGGTCAACAACGCGCCCGCAGCGCCCGTGGACTGACCCTGGGCCACGGTCAGATACGGCACACCCCACATCAGCGCAAAGACGGTGACCGAGAACTGGGTGCCCATGTGGGTGAAGAATCCGAGCCGGGTTCCGGGTCGCAGCCACACCGTCTTCACGCTGGCGAGCGTGGCGCGCACCGACGGTGACTCAGTCGCGACGACGCGCCTCCCAGGGGCGTCCTTGACCAGCGCGACGACGAGGATCAGCGCCAGGATGCCCAGCGCCGCCACCGAGACGTAGGCCGTCGCCCACGTGGTACCGGTCAGCAGGGCCAGGAACGGGACGGCGGAGAGCACCTGGCCGAGTTGACCGCAGATGCCGGTGAGCTGGGTGAGCAGCGGCACCTGTCTCGGCGGGAACCAGTGCGGCACCAGTCGGAGCACCGAGAGGAAGGTGACCGCGTCGCCGAGTCCCACGATGGCGCGCGCCCCGATCGCCAGCGGCAACGACTCGGTCAGCGCGAGGAGCAGCTGCCCGCCCGCCATCAGGGCGGCGCCCGCGACGATGAGCACCCGCGAGCCGTAGCGGTCCAGCAGCAGTCCTGCTGGCACCTGTGCGCCCGCGTAGACGACGACCTGCAGCACCACGAACGTGGACAACACGCTGGGGCTGGCTGCGAACCGATCGGCGGCGTTGAGTCCGGAGACACCCAGCGTGGTGCGGTCCAGCACGGCGACGACGTAGGCAAACAGCCCCGTTGACCAGATCGTCCAGGCACGCACTCGGTCAATCGTCGCTCATCCCGGTATCCGATGGCGAATCGATATTCTCTACTTGACGTAGACGTGCAAATCTCGCAAACTTTCGGGACGGTCAATAGTGACTGATTGCATCGCTGCGGTGTTGGGCAGGGCGGGACCGTGACCGGCTATTTTAGGGGAAGTGTCGCGTTGGCCGAATATCGGCTCGATCAGCTGGCCGCCCTCTCGGGAGTCAGTGTCCGCAACATTCGGGCCTACCGCGAGCGGGGTCTGCTCGACGCCCCTCGCCGCGAAGGCCGGTGGGCCTTCTACAGCGACCGTCACCTCGCCCAGTTGCGAGCCGTCAACGAGCTGCTGCGCAAGGGCTACACCTCCGCGCACATCGCCGAATTCCTCGACGGCACGCGTCAGGGGCGCGATCTCGCGGACGTTCTCGGCCTGCAGCGGGCCGTCTTCGGCCCGCCCCGGCGAGCCGCCGCCGCAGTCGACCCCGACGGCGACGAAGCGCACCGGTTGCTGCAGTACGGCCTTGCCGAGGTGATCGATGGTGAGTTGGTGTTGGTGAACCCCGACATCGCCGAGATCCTCGGCCGCATTACCGAACAGCTGCCCTACGTCCAGGCGATACTGCGGGTCTCCGACGGCATCGCGGGGCCGCTCGACGAGCTTGCGACTGCGGTCGCTGACGCGTTGGGGCAGAGCCCGGTCGACGACTACCGCGCCATGGCCCATTACCTCGTCGCCGATCAGCTCGAGGACGCGTTGCGTCGGCGTCTCGAGAGCGGGTCCGGCGACCCCACCGACGCGACCCCCGGCGGACGGTCGGACGCCGAGAACGACTGAGCCGCTCAGACGCGGGTGGTGGCGGGATCCCCGCCGAACCGCTGCGCCAGCCACACCGGAATGATCGCGAGCACCGTCAGCGCGGCGGCGACCACGTTGATGACGGGGGCCTGGTTGGGCCGGAACAGGTTTCCGAAGATCCAGATCGGCAGGGTCTGCACCGCCGGTCCTGCGGTGAAGGTGGTGACGACGATCTCGTCGAAGCTCAGGGCGAAGGCCAGGATCGCGCCTGCGACGAGAGCGCCGCGCATCATGGGGAACGTCACGTAGCGGAACGTCTGCCACGTCGATGCGCCAAGATCTTCTGAGGCGTCCTCGAGTTCCGTGCCGAGCCTGCGCAGTCTCGCCTGCGTGTTGTTGAAGACGATGACGATGCAGAAGGTGGCGTGGCCGACGATCACGGTGGCCAGGCCGAGCGTCACGCCGAGCGCGGACGTGAAGGTGGCGTTCAGTGCGATGCCGGTGACGATCCCTGGCAACGTGATCGGAAGGACGACCAGGAAGCTGATCGCGTTGCGGCCGAAGAATTGATGGCGTTGCACCGCGAAGGCAACCATGGTGCCCAACACGAGGGCGATCGCCGTGGCGCCGAGCCCGACGAACACCGAGTTGGCCAGCGACGTCCACATTCCGTCGCTGTTCCACGCGTCGGCCCACCAGTTCAGTGTGAAACCACTCGGAGGGAAGGCGAACGTCCGCGAGGAGTTGAACGCGTTGACGACGACGAGAAGCAGTGGGGCGTAGAGGAACAGCAGCACGAACACCGTCCACGCCCGCACCGCGCCCCGTGCGCCGCGCGACAACATCAGACGTTCTCCAGTGCGCCGGTGCGCCGCATGGCGAGCAGGTATAGGACGACCGCCGCCAGCGGGATGATGGAAAGCGCCGCCGCCAAGGGCTGGTTGTTCGCCGTGACCAGCTGTCCGTAGATGATGTTGCCGAGCATCTGGGTCTTGCCGCCGACGATGGTGACGGCGATGTAGTCCCCGAGTGACAGTGAGAACGTGAAGATCGAGCCGGCCGCGATGCCGGGGAACACCAACGGCGCCACCACCATTCGAAGGGTCGAGAGGTCGGAGGCACCGAGGTCCGAGCTCGCGTCGATGAGGTGGTCGGGGACGCGTTCGAACGCCGCGAAGACGGGGATGATCATGTATGGCAACCACAGGTAGGTCAGCGTGATGACGGTGGCGGTGAGACCGTAGCCGGGGCTGTACCCGGTCACCCATGCCAGCGGACCCTGCGGGGAGAACATCACCCGCCACGCATACGCCTTGACGAGATAGCTGGCCCACAGCGGCGTCGTCACCGCGACCACCAGCGCCAGACGCATTCGTGGCGAGGCGATCTTCGCCATGTACAACCCCAATGGGACGGCGAGGACCGCGCAGAAGACCGTGACCAACAGTGCCGCACCCACCGTGCGCAGGGTCACGGTGCGGAAGACCTCGTCGGTCACCACGCGGACGATGTTGTCGCCCGTGACGGTGTGGACCACCGCGCCGGTGAAGGAGTTGGTGGTCCAGAACGCCGAAACCAGCAGCACGGCAAGTGAACCCAGATAGGCCACCACCAGCCACGCCAGTGGCGGAACCAGCAGGAAGGCCAGGGTGAGCCGACCCCTCCCTGGCGTCGCCGTCCGCGTCGTCACGGCGTCGGGGGCGGCTGCCGTCACCCCTTGATCTGCTGCCACTTGCTGACCCACTCGTCGTAGGCCGTGCAGTTGGAACCGCTACCGTCGACGCACTTCTTCTGAGGCGTCGTCCAATAGTGAAGCTGAGCGGCGTATGCCTCGTCGGTGGCGTGGTAGATGTCGCAGAAGTCCTTCTCCTTGGTGAACTCGCACGCCTTGGTCTGCGCGGGCGCCTCGCCGAAGTACTCCGCCACCTGGGCGTTGACCTGCGGTGAGGTGATCCAGTCCATCCACTTGTACATGCAGTTGGGATGTGCGGCCTTCGCGGCGACCATCCAGGTGTCGGACCAGCCGGTCGCCCCCTCCTTCGGAAGGATGGTGTTCACCTGAACCTTGTTCTCGGTGCCGATGGTGTTGGCGATGACCTGCCACGTGGTGCCGATCACCGAGGTGCCGGACTCGAACGCCTGCACTTCCTTGGTGTAGTCCGACCAGTACTCGCTGATGTCCTCACGCTGCTTGGTGAGCAGGTCGACGGCGGCGTCGAGTTGTTCTTCCGTCAGCGAGTACGGGTCCTTGATGCCCAACTCGGGCTTGGTCTTCGACAGGTACAGCGCCGCGTCGGCGATGTAGATGGGTGAGTCGTAGGCCGTCACCTTGCCCTTGTACTTCCCGGCATCGGTGAACACCGCGCCCCACGAGTCGGGTGCGTCGGTGACTGCGGCGACGTTGTACATCAACAGATTTGCACCCCACCCGTGGGGGATCCCGTACATCTGACCGTCCACCGAGTTCCACGACTTGTCCTTGAGGAAGGACGAGATCGTCGAATAGTTGGGCACCAGTGCGGTGTTCACGGGCGCGACGTCGCCTGCGTAGATGAGCCGCAGCGTGGCGTCGCCCGACGCGGACACACCGTCGTACTGGCCGGTCCTCATCAACTGCACCATCTCATCGGAGGTGTTGCCGACCTTGACGTTGACCTTGCAGCCGGACTGCTGTTCGAACGGCGTCACCCAGTCGACCGTCTTGTCGTTCGATCCGTTCTCGGCGTAACCGGCCCACGCGATGAGGTTGAGCTCGCCCTCGCCGTTGCCGAGGGCGCCCAGTTGCTCGAGCTTCGGAGGTGCGGTGCCCGCTTCGCCGCCGCCGGACTGCGAGCCCGAACAACCGACGACGAGAGTGGCACATGCGGCGAGGGTGAAGCCGATCCGCAATGCAGTGAGTTTCATGGGACTCTCCATTCGGTCTCTTTGCGTATCAACGTGTTTGCGTTCAGTTCGTGAGGTCGTGCACGGCGCTGTCGGGCCAGGCCATGGTGATCCGAGTGCCGTGACCCAGGTCGTCGGGCAGGTTGGCCGACGCGTTGAGTACGGTCGCGGTGAGCGTCACGCCCGGTGCGGCAACGGCGGCAACGCGCGTGGTGGGGCCCGCGTAGATCACCTCGGCCACGGTGGCGTCGACGGTGCGACTGCCCGGCGCCGCGCCGCCGCCGGCCGCGAGCACCGCGATGCGTTCCGGCCGCACCGCGAACATGCCGGGCCTGCCGACGAGTGCCTCGGCGGCGTCTCCGTCGAGCACGTTGGAAGTTCCGACGAAGTCGGCGACGAACCGGTTCACCGGATTCTCGTAGACGTCGCGTGCCTTGCCCACCTGCTCGATACGCCCCGCGTTGAACACCGCGAGCCGATCGCAGAGGGTGAGCGCCTCGTCCTGGTCGTGGGTGACGATGACGAAGGTGATCCCGACCTCGCGCTGAATGGCCTTGAGCTCCAATTGCATCTGCTCGCGCAGCTTGAGGTCGAGCGCGCCGAGCGGCTCGTCGAGGAGCAGGACCTTGGGACGTCCCACCAGGGCCCGGGCCAGCGCGACGCGCTGACGTTGACCACCCGATAGCTGCGCGGGCTTGCGTGGCCCGTAGTCCGCGAGCCGGACCATGTCGAGTGCGTCGGCGGTGCGACTGCGCCGCTCGGCCTTGGCGACGCCGCGCACCTTCATGCCGTATTCGACGTTCTGCGCGACGGTCATGTGGGGGAAGAGTGCGTACTCCTGGAACACGGTGTTGACGTCGCGGCGCCGGGCCGGGAGGGCCGTGACGTCGACGCCACCGAGCTTGATGGTCCCCGCGGTCGGCGGTTCGAAACCGGCGATCATCCTCAGCACTGTGGTCTTGCCCGAACCGGAGGGGCCGAGGATCGCGAACAGCTCGCCGTCGTCGACGGTCAGGTCTGCACTGTCCACTGCGACGATCGAGTCACCGAATACCTTGCGCACGCCCGAGAGTTCGATCTGCGGCTCGCCGGGACCGGATGGCATGGGCTGAATCGTATGGATCCGTCGGTTGCACCGCAGCCCAACGTATGGAATCCGCATGACGCGGCGGTTTCGTCGACGGTTTTCGTCTCCAGCGAATGCGCAGGTGACGTGCAGAGTCTTGCTACAGATGTGACCAGTGGCGGTGATGAGGAAACTGGGACAGTTGTCATACCCTGTGGTTGTGGGGATTTCCCGACGAGACGTACTCAAGTACGCCGCTGCCGCGCCTGCGGTCGTCGGGCTCGGCGGGGCGCTGGCAGGCGCGGTGTCGGCGGCCCTGGCCCCTGCGACGGCCTCCGCCGCCCCGTTGGGCGTCCTCCTGGACTACGCGGCGGGCGTGATCCCCGCGACGGCCCTGCGCGCTGCGGGAGCTGCCGGTGCGATCCGCTACGTCTCCGATCGCCGACCCGATGGCGGCTGGATGTTGGGCAAGCCGATCCAGCTACCCGAGGCGCGCGACTTATACCAGAGCGGTTTGAAGATCGTCTCCTGCTACCAGTTCGGCAAGCAGGAGAGCGCCGACTGGCTGGGCGGGCAGAACGCGGGCGTCGAACACGCCAAACGGGGCTGGCAGCTACACGTCGCCGCCGGCGGGTCGTACGGCGCTCCCATCTACGCCTCGATCGACGACGACCCATCCATTGACCAGTACAAACAGCAGGTCGCACCCTATCTCCGCGGCTGGGAGGCGGTGCTGGGCCACCGGCGCGTCGGCGTCTACGCGAACTCGAAGACCATCGACTGGGCGCTGCAGGACGGGCTCGGTTCCTACTTCTGGCAACACAACTGGGGCTCGCCCAAGGGCTTCACGCATCCGGCCGCACACCTGCACCAGGTCGAGATCGACAAGCAGAGCGTGGGCGGCGTCGGCGTCGACCTGAACCACATCCTGAAGCCGCGATTCGGACAATGGGACTGAGACGTACCCATCAGTAAGTCTGGTCAGCAAACTTTTTGAGCACCTTACCGTTTTCGACTAGACACTCAGCGCAATGTTGTCGGTTTTTCAGGGATCCCGACGGTCGCGAACCAGACCCCGAGACGGAACATAACGATTCGGTAACAGTACTGCCTTGATCTGCGGTGTTATTGCTACTCGACCGTAACCACCCGCATGCAGGACGTTTGTACCGCAAGCCAGGAGGGCGTCTTGAAGTCCGCGTTATCCAATGCGTGGTTACCCGTGCGTAGAACTCGCCAGTAACCATTTGGGGCGCGAAAATGGTGCAGGTCCTTATGACACTCTTATGGCACTGGCCCATCCATCCGGGCCCCTCCCAGAAGAGACCAAGAGCCCGTCGGGAAATCCACCCCCGACACCACCCGCGTTGCCCGCAGGCGCGCGGGGCCTCACCGCCGAGGACGAAGTAGACGCGGTAGACGAAGCCGCGCAGACGCAATGTGATACGCGCGAGAGCGCACCGAGGAGATGGCAAGACGTGACGATCAATGAACACGACAGAGTGACAACCGGCCGCAAGGGTGGTTCTGCCGACAACTCTTCCGCATCCACTGCTCTCGTCGACCTCCTCAACGCGGGCGAGCCCTACGCCGTGGCGTTCGGCGGCCAGGGCGGCAACTGGCTGGAGAACCTCGAGGAGCTCATCAGCTCGGCAGGCATCGAGTCCGAGCTGAGCGAGGTCATCGGTGAGGCCGCGCTGCTGCTGGAGCCCGTCGCGCGCGAGTTGGTCGTGGTGCGACCGATCGGCTTCGAGCCGATGCAGTGGGTGCGCGCACTGGCCGCCGACGAGCCGCTGCCGACGTCGAAGCAGCTGACCACCGCCGCCATCTCCGGTCCTGGCATTCTGCTGACCCAGCTGGCTGCCATCCGCGCCGCCACCCGTCAGGGTCTCGACCTCTACGGCACGCCGCCGGTCAGCACGGCAGGCCACTCCCAGGGCATCATCGCCTGCGAGGCGCTGCGGGCCAGAGGCACGCGCGACGCGGAACTCATGGCCATGATCCAGCTGATCGGTGCGGCGGGCTCGCTGGTATCGCGGCGGCGCGGAATGGTCGGACGCGGCGACAAGTCGCCGATGGTTTCCGTCACCAACGCCGACCCGGAGCGCATCGCGGAACTCCTCGAGGAGTTCTCCCAAGACGTCCGCACAGTGCTGCCTCCAGTGCTCTCGATCCGCAACGGCAGGCGTTCGGTGGTCATCACCGGGACGCCCGAGCAGCTATCCCGCTTCGAGCTGTACTGCAGCAAGATCACGGAGAAGGAAGAAGCGGAGCGCAAGAACAAACTCCGCGGCGGCGCGGTGTTCAACCCCATCTTCAACGGCATTCAGGTCGAGGTCGGCTTCCACACCCCGCGGCTCGCCGACGCGGTCGACGTCGTCGACGGGTGGGCCGCCAAGTTGAGCATCGACGGCGAGCTCCTTCACCGCTTCGCCACGGCGATCTTCGTCGAGGCCTTCGACTGGGTCGCCGAGATCGAACGGCTGCACGAGTCGGGGGCGCGCTGGATCATCGACCTCGGGCCCAGCGACACCATCACCCGTGTCACCGCACCCGTCATCCGCGGGCTCGGCGTCGGAATCGTCCCCGCGGCCACCAGGGCCGGCCAGCGCAACCTCTTCACGGTCGGCGCCGCACCCGAGGTGGCCCCCGCCTGGTCGAGCTATGCCCCCTCGGTCATCACGCTGCCGAACGGGTCGACCAAGCTCTCGACCAAGTTCACCCGGCTCACCGGTCGTTCGCCGATCCTGCTCGCGGGCATGACGCCGACGACCGTCGACGCCAAGATCGTCGCCGCCGCGGCCAACGCGGGCCACTGGGCCGAGCTCGCGGGCGGTGGCCAGGTCACCGAACCGATCTTCGACAAGCGCATCGCCGAGCTGACGAATCTGTTGGAGCCGGGCCGGGCCATTCAGTTCAACTCCCTGTTCCTCGACCCCTACCTCTGGAAGCTGCAGCTTGGCGGAAAGCGTCTGGTGCAGAAGGCCCGTCAGTCGGGCGCCCCGATCGACGGCGTAGTGGTCAGCGCGGGCATTCCCGAACTCGAGGAAGCCGTTGCGCTGATCGAGGAGCTCAACGAGATCGGCATCACCCACGTGGTGTTCAAGCCCGGCACCGTCGAGCAGATCAAGTCGGTGATCGACATCGCCGCCGAGGTTCCCAACAAGGACGTCATCGTCCACATCGAGGGCGGCCGCGCCGGTGGCCACCACTCGTGGGAGGACCTCGACGATCTGCTGGTGTCGACGTACGGCGACCTGCGCAAGCTGTCCAACATCACGCTCTGCGTCGGCGGTGGCATCGGAACGCCGGAGCGTTCCGCAGGTTACCTGTCCGGCAAGTGGTCACAGGCCTACGGCTTCCCGATCATGCCGGTCGACGGCATCCTCGTCGGCACCGCGGCGATGGCCACGCTGGAGTCCACCACCTCGCCCGCGGTCAAGCAGTTGCTGGTCGAGACCAGCGGCACCGATGTGTGGGTCGGCGCTGGAAAGGCCCAGGGCGGCATGGCATCCGGGCGCAGCCAGCTCGGTGCCGACATCCACGAGATCGACAACGCGGCGTCGCGCTGCGGTCGTCTGCTCGACGAGGTCGCCGGTGACGTCGACGCGGTCGCCGAGCGGCGCGCCGAGATCATCGCCGCGATGGCCGATACGGCCAAGCCCTACTTCGGCGACGTGGCCGACATGACGTACCTGCACTGGCTGCGTCGCTACGTCGAGTTGGCGATCGGTGACGGTGACACCACCGCCGATACCAAGCCCGCCGACTCGCCGTGGCTGGACACGACATGGCGTGACCGCTTCGAGGAGATGCTCAAGCGCGCCGAGGCCCGGCTGCACCCGCAGGACTCCGGCCCCATCGAGACGCTGTTCACCGTCGATGCCGACGGTGAGGCGCTGCTCGAGGATCCGGAACGGGCCCTGGTGGCGCTGCTCTCGCGTTATCCCGACGCCGAGGACGTCAAGCTGCATCCGGCCGACGTGCCGTTCTTCGTGACCCTGTGCAAGACGCTCGGCAAGCCGGTCAACTTCGTACCGGTCATCGACAAGGACGTGCGGCGCTGGTGGCGCAGCGACTCGCTGTGGCAGGCGCACGACGCGCGCTACTCGGCCGACCAGGTCTGCATCATTCCGGGCACCGAGGCCGTCGTGGGCATCACCCGCGTCGACGAACCCATCGGTGAGTTGCTCGACCGGTTCGAGAAGGCCTCGATCGACGAGGTTCTGGCCACCGGTGCGCAGCCCTTTGCGGCGGTCTCGCGCCGCCAGGCCCGCGCCGACGTCACCGGCCCACTGGCCGTCGTGCTCGACTCGCCCGATGTGCTGTGGGCGGGGCGCGCCGCCATCAACCCGGTCCACCGCATCGGTGAGCCGCGGGAGTGGCAGGTCAACGAGAACCGTTCTGCGACACATCCTTCCACGGGTTCGCGGCTCGAGTTGAGCGGCGATCACGTGGTGCTGAGCGTGCCGTTGTCCGATATCTGGATCACCATCCGGTTCACCCTGCCGTCCACCACGATCGACGGTGGCATGCCGGTCGTCACCACCGAGGACGCCGCCGCCGCGATGCGCGCCGTGTTGGCGATCGCCGCGGGTGTCGACGGGGCCGAGTCACTGCCGATCGTCGTCGACGACAGCACGACGGTGACGGTGTCGTGGGACCCGGAGGAGGTCGCCGACCACACTGGCGTCACGGCGACGTTCGGCGCACCGCTGGCGCCCGGGCTGACGTTGGTGCCCGACGCACTGGTCGGCAGCTGCTGGCCCGCGGTCTTCTCCGTCATCGGGTCGGCGGTCACCGAGACCGGTTTCCCGGTCATCGAGGGCCTGCTCAGCTTGGTGCACCTCGACCACGCCGCTCAGCTGCTGGCGCCCATGCCGACCTCCAAGGCCCGATTGACCGTCACCGCAACGGCTTCGGCCGCGACCGACACCGAGGTCGGGCGCGTCGTCCCGGTTGAGGTGACGATCAGGGAAAGTGACGCCGCCGACTCCGTCATCCTGGTGAAGCTCCAGGAGCGGTTCGCCATCCGCGGCCGCACGGGCCCCGCCGCACTGACCGACCCCATTCAGGCGGGGGGAGCGATCACCGACAACTCCACCGACACCCCGCGCCGCCGCCGCCGTGACGTCACCGTCACCGCACCGACGGACATGAGCGCGTTCGCCGTGGTCTCCGGTGACCACAATCCGATCCACACCGACCGTGCGGCCGCACTGCTGGCCGGCCTGAAATCGCCCATCGTGCACGGCATGTGGCTCTCGGCCGCCGCGCAGCACGCCGTGACCGCCACCGACGGTCAAGCCACGCCGCCCGCGCGGCTGGTCGGCTGGACGTCCCGCTTCCTCGGCATGGTCATGCCCGGCGACGACATCGACTTCCGGGTCGACCGCGTCGGCATCGACCGCGGCGCAGAGATCATCGAGGTCACCGCCAAGGTGGGAACCGATCTGGTGATGTCGGCGACCGCGCAGCTGGCCGCGCCGAAGACCGTCTACGCCTTCCCCGGCCAGGGCATCCAGCACAAGGGCATGGGCATGGAGGTCCGGAGCCGGTCGAAGGCCGCCCGCAAGGTGTGGGACACCGCCGACAAGTTCACCCGTGACACGCTGGGCTTCTCGGTGCTGCACGTGGTGCGTGACAACCCGACCAGCCTGATCGCCAGCGGGGTGCACTACCAGCATCCCGAGGGAGTGATCAACCTGACGCAGTTCACCCAGGTCGCCATGGCCACGGTGGCTGCTGCCCAAGTGGCCGAGATGCGCGAGCAGGGTGCGTTCGTCGAGGATGCGATCGCCTGCGGTCACTCCGTCGGCGAGTACACGGCACTGGCTTGCGTGTCGGGTGTGTACCCGCTCGAGGCGCTGCTCGAGGTGGTCTTCCACCGCGGCAGCAAGATGCACGACATCGTGCCGCGCGACGAGAAGGGCCGGTCCAACTATCGACTGGCCGCGATCCGTCCGTCGCAGATCGACCTCGACGACGCGGACGTGCCCGAGTTCATCGACGAGATCGCCCAGCGCACAGGGGAATATCTACAGATCGTCAACTACAACCTGCGCGGCTCGCAGTACGCCATCGCGGGCACGGTGCGCGGCCTCGAGGTGCTCGAGGACGAGGTCGAGAAGCGTCGCGAGATCTCCGGCGGAAAGCGCTCGTTCATCCTGGTGCCCGGCATCGACGTGCCGTTCCACTCCTCGGTTCTGCGCGTCGGCGTCGCCGACTTCCGCCGTTCGCTGGAGCGCGTGATGCCCCGTGACGCCGACCCGGCGCTGCTCGTCGGCCGCTACGTCCCCAACCTGGTGCCGCGGCCGTTCACGCTCGATCGCGACTTCGTCCAGGAGATCCGGGACCTGGTTCCCGCCGAGCCGCTCGACGAGATCCTCGCCGACTACGACACGTGGCGTAACGAGAAGCCGCGTGAGCTGTGCCGCAAGATCGTCATCGAGTTGCTGGCCTGGCAGTTCGCCAGCCCGGTGCGCTGGATCGAGACGCAGGATCTGCTCTTCATCGAGGAGGCCGCAGGCGGACTTGGAGTCGAGCGGTTCGTCGAGATCGGCGTGAAGTCGGCGCCGACGGTCGCCGGTCTGGCCACCAATACGCTGAAACTGCCGGAGTATTCACACAACACGACCGAGGTGCTCAACACCGAGCGCGACGCCGCCGTGCTGTTCGCCACCGACACCGATCCCGACCCGGAACTGGAGGAGGAGGCCGCTCCTGCTCCCAGCACCGATGCCGCACCCGCAGCAGCGGCCCCCGCTCCCGCCGCCGCACCCGCGGCGCCGTCGGGCGGACCGCGGCCCGACGACATCTCCTTCGGCGCCGACGACGCGACGCTGTCGCTCATCGCACTGTCGGCGAAGATGCGCGTCGACCAGATCGAGCTGCTGGACTCCATCGA
>NZ_JBOGDD010000729.1:0-9028 GCF_050701675.1 Mycobacterium sp.
GCTCACCGGCGAGTTCCGCGATTCGTACACCTCGTTGATCGACGGCGTGGTGATCCCAGGCGCCAAACAGCAGCAGATCTCAGCGGTGGCAACGGTTCCCAGGGCCGGCTCCGTCTCCGCGGACCCCAAGCACGCCGTGGTTCTGGTATTCGTCAACCAAACGGTGGTGGTGGGGACGGGCGCGCCGAGCAGCACGGCGTCGAGTGTCAGCGTGACGTTGGACAAGGTTGGCGACAAATGGCTGATCTCCGAATTCACGCCCGTCTGAGCGCATTCCGGTGAGCGAGCCGCGCTGGATCGACGTCCCTACCCAGGACGTACACCTTCGGGCGCTGTGCTGGGGGCCTGACGATGCGCCGATCGCCCTGTGTCTGCACGGGTTCCCCGATACGGCGCACGGCTGGCGCAAGGTGGCACCGTTGCTGGTGGATGCGGGCTGGCGCGTCGTCGCGCCGTTCATGCGTGGATATGCACCGTCGTCGTTGTCGTCGGATGCCAGCTATCACGTCGGAGCACTCATGGACGACGCACTGCGCGTGCTCGAGGCGGCAGGCCCCACGGGTCGCGACGTCCTCATCGGACACGACTGGGGTGCGATTGCTGGCGCTGGGCTCGCGGCGATGCCCGAGAGCCCCTTCGCCAAGGCGGTCATCATGTCGGTGCCGCCTGCCGCGACGTTCCGCGGGAAGGTGCCCGACGCGGGACGCCTGGTCGCCCGGTTGCCGCGCCAGCTGCTGCGGAGCTGGTACATCACGTACTTCCAATTGCCGTTGCTGCCAGAGCGTTCCGCGTCGTGGGTGGTGCCGCGGCTGTGGCGCCAATGGTCGCCCGGCTACGACGCAGGAGACGACGTCGCACTGGTCCTGGACGCGATCGGTTCTCCCGAGAACTGGCGAGCGGCGCTCGGCTACTACCGGGCCACGATCCGCGGCAGCAAGCCGCCTGCCCGGTATGCCGAGTTGCACGAGCACTGGCTGTCGCCACCGACGCTGCCCACCCTGTACCTGCACGGCGCCGACGATGGTGCCATGGGGGACTTCACGCGGTGGGTGGAACCGGGTCTCCCGGTGGACAGTCGGGCCGAGATCGTCGATCGGGCCGGGCACTTCATGCAGCTGGACCGCCCCGACGAGGTGGCGCGGCTCATCGCCGACTTCATCGCCAGCTAGCCACCGACACGACGTGACGACCTGCCCGTTGCCAGTCGCCGCTGGAGGCGTCTGAAGCGGCCTAGCCTTTGCACATGACCACACGTCGACTGACGCCGATCGATGCGCAGACGTTCTGGCTGGCCGCCAAGATCCCGAACGACACGTTCCTGCTGTTCGCGTTCGGGGGCGTTGCGGTCGATCTGGAGCGGGCGCTCGAGGACGTCGCGGACCGGGCTCGCGGCTGTCCCGACCTCGGTGTCCGCATCGACGATCACGTGTCGTGGACGTATCCGGCGTGGGTGCGCCGGGACGTTGATCGGTCGCAGTTCGTGGTGCACGACCTCGAGGACCCCACGGGGGCGGGGTGCCTTTCGGCGGTAGGCGCACTGATCGCCGATCAGCTGGACGCGGGGGAGACGGCGTGGCGGCTGCACGTGTTCGCGGGCGTCGTCGGCGTACCCGGCACGGAGGTGCCCGGCACCGTGGCGGTGCTTCAGATCTCGCATGCGCTCGGAGGCGGCGGCCGCACCCGTGCGCATGCCGCCCTGATGTTCGGCAGGCCCGGCGGGGAGGTGCCCGCCATCAGCCCGCCGTCGACGGGTCCGATCAGCTTGCCGTTGGCGGGCTTTCGCGCCGCACGGGCTCACCGACGGTTCGTCGCCGACGTCGAGGCGGGCGTGGTTCCGGCCCAAGCGGAGCTGCGGCCGTTGCTCCGGACGAACACGAGGCCGTCGGGCTCGCGCAGCCTGCGCACCGTGGTCAGGCGACGGTCGGAACTGCACGGGTCGACGGTGACGGTCGCGGTCCTGTCAGCGGTGTCGGCGGCGCTCGCCGGTCAGTTGCGGGAGCTCGGCGACGATCCGTCGGCGCTCGGCGCCGAAGTCCCGATGGCCAAACCGTCACCGCGCCTGGCGTACAACCACTTCGGCAACGTCGGCGTCGGCCTGCACCCGGAGCTGTCGGCGGCCGCGCGCGCCGCCCGTATCGCCGACGACCTCGCTGCGCGGCGGCTGCGGGCCGGACATCGGGCCATGCAGGCGGCGGACCTGGCCTTCGCCGCGACGCCTGCCCCGTTGTTGCGTTGCGGGATGGACCGTTTCGATCCCGACGTGCGTCCTGCCGCGGTGACGGGCAACACCGTGGTCTCGAGTGTGAACTGCGGCGCCGCGGACTTCGCGTTCGGTGGGGCGCCGGTCACGGTGGCCGCGGCATTCGCCGGACTGTCGCCGATGATGGGTCTGACCCACGTCGTGGTGGGTGTCGGGGACACGGTTGCGGTCGGCGTGCACGCCGCCGAGTCGGCGCTGGGGGGTCCGGATGGGATGGACGCCTACGTCGCGCGCTTGGAAGCTGCGCTGGGGTCCGAGTCGCCCTAAACCGGCCCCTAGGCCCGCAGCGCGGCGATACCGACGTCGAGCGCGGCTTCGAGGTAGCTGAGGTCGCCGGTGCTCATCAGGACCAGAACTCCACCCTGGATGCCTGCGAGCAGGGCCGCGGCAGTCCGGGACGGGTCGACGGTGGCGGCGATCTTCTCCTGCCGTTGCATCGCACGCACGCCGTTCTCGATTTCGGCGCGCCATCGTTCGATCAAGGTCGAGGTCACGGCCTGCGCCCCCGGCGTGCGGCCGATCTCCGACATCACGGTTGACAGCGGACACTGCTGGCCCTGTCGTCGGTAGCGCTCCACGACCACGTCGCGCCACCGCTGCCACGCCGCCCACGAGGTCAGGCCGCTCAGGTATGGCTGCTGATCGCTGATGACGCGCGCCGCTTCCTGCTCGGCGACGGCGAGCAACAGCTGCTCCTTGCCGTGCGGAAAGTAGTGGAAGAGCTGGCTCTTCGAGGTTCCGGTGTGCGCCATCACGTCTTCGAGCGTGGTGGCCACCGCGCCGTTGACGCGAATCTCGGCGGCGGCACCGTCGATGATGCGCTGGCGCGTCGCGGCGCCCTTCGGGGTCAACTTCTGGACCTGCAGGACCATATTCACGCCACCACTACTGGACTCACGGGTCCAAACTATACGAGATTGGACGGACGTCCGCCGGGTGTGGGGCTGGGCATTGGCTTAACACATGCCCTACATTCTGTTGCGTGACTGCCTACGATTTTGCGCTCCTGCTGCTACGCGTGGTGCTCGGCCTGACCATGGCCTCCCACGGTTACAACAAGTTCTTCGGCAAGGGTGGCATCGGTGGTACCGCCGGCTGGTTCGACAGCATGGGCATGAAACCGGGCATCTTCCACGCCAGGGTCGCGGCGACGACCGAGATGGCGGCAGGTCTCGGGCTGGCGCTCGGGCTGTTGACGCCGATCCCCGCCGCCGGCTTCGTGGCGCTGATGTTCGTCGCCGCCTGGACCGTGCACCGGCACAACGGCTTCTTCATCGTCAAGGAGGGCTGGGAGTACAACCTCATCCTCGCGGTCGCGGCAGTTGCGGTCGCAGGGACCGGGGCGGGCAGGCTCAGCCTGGACTACGCGCTGTTCGGCAACTCTGCCGTCTACGACTACCTGCACGGCTGGGGCGGCCTGCTGATCGCCGTCGTGCTCGGTCTGGCAGGGGGCATCGGTCAGCTGGTCGTCTTCTACCGCCCACCCGTTGCTCGCGCCGAGTAAGGCGAACTGATTCCCCGCGGCTAGAACACGTTCTAGTCTGGCCGCCATGGGGTTTCTGAAGCAGGACGCACCCGTCGTCGACTACGAGGAGTGGAGCAAGGGCACCCGCGCCGAGAAGATCGTCCCGATGGCCAGGCACTGGGCCGAGGTCGGCTTCGGAACCCCGGTGGTGCTGCACCTCTTCTACGTGGTGAAGATCCTGCTGTACGTCCTCGTCGCGTGGCTGATCGTGCTGACGACCACCGGCATCGACGGCTTCACCGACGTGGCGTCCTGGTACGCCGAACCGATCGTGTACCAGAAGGTCGTCTTCTACACGATGCTGTTCGAGGTCGTCGGGCTCGGCTGCGGCTTCGGGCCGCTCAACAACCGATTCTTCCCGCCGATGGGATCGATCCTGTACTGGTTGCGGCCCAAGACGATTCGACTCCCACCCTGGCCCGGCCGGATACCGCTGACCAAGGGCGACTCGCGCAGCCCCTTCGACGTGGTCCTTTATGCGGCCCTGCTGGTGGCGTTGGTCGTCGCCCTGTTCTCCGATGGCACGGGCCCGATCCAGGAACTCGGCTCGACGGTGGGCGTGCTGCCGGTCTGGCAGACCGCGACCATCCTTGGCCTCCTCGCGGTGGCAGGCCTGCGCGACAAGGTCATCTTCCTGGCCGCCCGCGGCGAGGTGTACGCCGCGCTGGCGGTGTGCTTCCTGTTCAGCGGCGCGGACATCATCATCGCCGCCAAACTCGTCTGCCTGATCATCTGGATCGGCGCCGCGACGTCGAAGCTCAACAAGCACTTCCCGTTCGTCATCTCGACGATGATGAGCAACAACCCGGTCTTCCGCCCGCGGTGGATCAAGCGAAGCTTCTTCGAACACTTCCCCGACGACCTGCGTCCTGGCCGACTGTCACGCTACGTCGCGCACTTCAGCACCGCGGTCGAGGGACTGGTCCCGTTGGTGCTGTTCTTCTCCCACGGTGGATGGCCGACGGCGATCGCCGCATTCGTCATGCTCTGCTTCCACTTCGGCATCCTGTCGTCGATCCCGATGGGGGTGCCGCTGGAGTGGAACGTGTTCATGATGTTCAGCGTGCTCGCGCTGTTCGTCGGGCACGCCGGCGTCGGCCTCGGCGACCTGGCGAGCCCGTGGCCGATAGTGCTGTTCGTCGTCGTCGCCGGGACCGTGGCACTGGGTAACGTGTTCCCGCGCAAGGTGTCCTTCCTGCCCGGCATGCGGTACTACGCGGGCAACTGGGACACCTCGCTGTGGTGTCTCACGCCGTCGGCCGAGAAGAAGATCGCCGACGGCATCGTGGCGATCGCCAGCATGCCCGCCGCGCAGTTGGAGAAGTTCTACGGCAGCGCTGAGACCGCTCAGATGTATCAGTACATGGGATATGCGTTCCGCGCCTTCAACACTCACGGCCGGGCGATGTTCACCCTTGCACACCGGGCGATGGCCGACCGCAACGAGGACGACTACACGCTGACCGATGGCGAGCGGCTCGTCAGCACGGCCATCGGCTGGAACTTCGGCGACGGCCACATGTCCAACGAGCAGTTGGTCGCCGCGCTGCACGGGCGGTGCCGGTTCGCCCCCGGCGAGGTGCGCGTGGTCATGCTCGACGCGCAGCCGATCCACAAGCAACAGCAGGAGTATCGACTCGTCGACGCGGCGACCGGTGAGTTCGAGCGCGGCATCGTCAGGGTTGCCGACATGGTGACGCGCCAGCCGTGGGACGACACCATTCCCGTTCGCGTGACGTGGTCGGCCGCCACTACTGCATGACGTCGCGGACCTTGACGGTCTCCAATCCCTTCAGCAACAGGTCGCGCGCCGTGTCGAGGTGCTTGCGCCAGTGCGCCTCGGCGGCGGCACCGTCCCCGGCGCGCAGCAGCGTGATCAGTCGACGGTAGGAGCGCGTCAGCTTGTCGTAGTCCGCCTTCGTCACCTGGCGGTGCTCCTTGATGGCGAACGCCGTGTGCCGCACGGTGATCTCGTGCAACATGCCCGCGATGATCGTCAGCGTCGCGTTGCCCGACATCTCCACCATCCTGCGGTGGAACTCGCCGGTCGCCTCGGCCAACCGGCCCGACTGCCAGCCTGCCGGGATCTCCTCGGCCAGCATGGACTCCAGCTCGTCGAGCGCCTCGGGCGAAGCCGACTCCGCGAGCAGTCGGACGGCCATCGGCTCGATGCCGGACCGCGCGACCAGGACGTCGGCGATCGTCGCGCCGGAGAGTTCGAGCAGCAGACCGGCGGGGCGTGCCACGATCTCCGGCCCTGGCACGCGGACCCGCGCGCCCGTGCGTGAACCGCGTCGCACCTCGACCAGCCGTTCGGACTCGAGCACCCGCACCGCTTCGCGCAGCGTCGGACGGCTCACGCCGAAGTGTGCCATCAGCTCGGCCTCGTTGGGCAGGAAGTCACCGTCGGTGAGCTGGCCGTCGACCACCATGCGACGTAGCGTTCCGGCGACCAGCTCCGCGGTCTTTGGTGAGCGGACCTGGGTGCCGCCGCGCTGCGCGACGGCGTCGGGCCCGATCATGGGTGCCAAGGGCATGCTGCGTGCCAACGGAGTCTCCCGAACTGGTCTGGGCCGGCACGGCGGGCTGGAGCGTAGACAGGGGATTGTGTCCGGCCGGTTGTACAACTCAGTAAAACATGTGGTCCGGCGGAACCGACGGAAACGAGCTGTGATCTACCAACCAGTAGGTTGACCTAGTAAACCTTCTGTTCTACGTTCGGTGCTACCCAACCATTCGTTCACACCACCAGGTACCCCCACTTCAAAGGAGAAGTCCCATGGCTGAAGCCGTCATCGTCGAGGCAGTCCGATCGCCCGTCGGCAAGCGTAACGGCGGTCTGTCCGGCGTCCATCCCGGCGAGCTCTCGGCCCAGGTGCTCAACGGACTGGTGCAGCGTGCGGGTGTCGACCCCGCGCTCGTCGACGACGTGATCTGGGGCTGCGTCATGCAGGCGGGCGAGCAGGCGCTCGACATCGCGCGCACCGCGGTTCTCACCGCGGGCTGGCCCGAGACGGTGCCCGGCGTGACCGTGGACCGCCAGTGCGGGTCGAGCCAGCAGTCCGTGCACTTCGCCGCCGCGGGCGTGGTTGCGGGTCACTACGACGTCGTCGTCGCCGGTGGCGTCGAGTCGATGTCGCGCACCCCGATGGGTGCGTCGCTGGCCAACGGCGGCCACCCCTACCCGGAGGCCTTCCGCGCCCGCTACACCCAGACTCCGAATCAGGGCACCGGCGCCGAGATGATCGCCGATCAGTGGGGTTTCGACCGCACCGCGCTCGACCAGTTCTCGCTGAGCTCGCACGAAAAGGCCGCCGCCGCGCAGGATTCGGGCGCCTTCGACGACCAGATCGTCGCGATCAAGGACCAGGACGGCAATCCGGTGCTCAAGGACGAGGGCATCCGGCGGGGCGGCACCATCGAGAAGATGGCCGGAATCAAGCCCGCCTTCAAGGAGGACGGCGTCATCCACGCCGGTAACGCGTCGCAGATCTCCGACGGCTCGGCGGCACTGCTGTTCATGTCGGCCGAGAAGGCGAAGTCGTTGGGCCTCAAGCCGCTCGCCAAGGTGCACACCGCGGTGCTGGCGGCCGCCGACCCGGTGATCATGCTGACCGCGCCGATCCCGGCCACCCAGAAGGCGCTCAAGCGCTCCGGCCTGCGGCTCGCCGACATCGGCGTCTTCGAAGTCAACGAGGCGTTCGCGCCAGTGCCGCTGGCGTGGCTCAAGGACATCGGCGCCGACGAGAAGAAGCTGAACCCGAACGGTGGGGCCATCGCGTTGGGTCACCCGCTGGGCGGCTCGGGTGCCAGGATCATGACGACGATGCTCTATCACATGCGGGACAACAACATTCAGTTCGGCCTGCAGACCATGTGCGAGGGCGGCGGCCAAGCCAACGCCACCATCCTCGAACTGCTGTGACCGCGGATTCCCAGACGGATGCACCCGCCGCTCTCGCCGAGCGGCGGGGCAACGTCCTGCTCATCACCCTCAACCGGCCCGAAGCGCGCAACGCCGTCAACGCCGCCGTGAGCATCGGTGTCGGGGACGCGCTGCACGAAGCCCAGCACGATGCGGAGGTGCGCGCCGTCGTCATCACGGGAGCGGGCCAATCCTTCTGCGCGGGAGCTGATCTCAAGGCGATCTCGCGACGGGAGAACCTCTATCACCCCGAGCACGGGGAGTGGGGGTTCGCCGGCTACGTGCAGCACTTCATCGACAAGCCCACCATCGCGGCGGTCAACGGCACGGCGCTGGGCGGCGGCACGGAACTTGCGCTGGCGAGCGACCTCGTCATCGCCGAGGAGCGCACCAAGTTCGGCCTGCCAGAGGTCAAACGCGGACTGATCGCAGCGGCCGGGGGAGTGTTCCGCATCGTCGACCAGCTGCCCCGCAAGGTGGCGATGGAGCTGATCTTCACGGGCGAGCCGATGACGTCGGCCGACGCGCTGAAGTGGGGGCTGATCAACCAGGTGGTGCCTGACGGCACCGTGGTGGAGGCTGCGTTGGCACTCGCCGAGCGCATCACCGTCAACGCTCCGCTTGCGGTGTGGGCGAGCAAGCGCGTGGCCGCGGGCGTCGACGACGGCGTGATCAGCGGCGATGAAGTCGGCTGGACCAGGACGATGAGGGAGATGGGCGCGGTGCTGCGCTCCGAGGACGCCAAGGAAGGGCCGCTGGCCTTCGCGCAGAAGCGCCAGCCCGTATGGAAGGCGAAGTAGCACGATGAAGCGACTGGTTTTCGAAGACGAGCACGAACAACTGCGGGCCACCGCGCGCCAGTTCCTGGAGAAGGAATGCGCGCCGCACGCCGAGAAGTGGGAGAGCGAGCGCCTCGTCGACCGCGAATCCTATGTCGCCGCAGGCAAATACGGATTGATCGGCTTCAATCTGCCGGAGAAGTTCGGTGGTGGTGGCGTCGACGACTTCCGGTTCAACGCGGTCATCGTCGAGGAATTCGCGCGCTACGGTGCCGCGACGCCGGGGCTGAGCCTGCAGAACGACATCGTCGGCCCGTACTTCGTGAACCTCGCGAACTCCGAGCAGCAGGCACGGTGGCTGCCCGGTTACATCACCGGCGAGCTGATCGGCGCGGTGGCGATGACCGAGCCCGGCGCGGGCAGCGACCTGGCGGGGATCAAGACCTCGGCAGTCCGGGACGGGGACGACTGGATCCTCAACGGCTCCAAGACATTCATCTCCGCGGGCATCAACTCCGACCTGGTCGTCGTCGTGGCCC